>JBPPNE010000122.1:0-2577 GCA_051306415.1 Porticoccaceae bacterium | reverse complement strand
GCGCCCGCCGCGAGAACTGCATCGACCTCCGCGCCGAGGCGAGCAAAGTCGGCGGCAAGGATTGACGGAGCGATCAGGTAGTCGGGCATGACGTCACCGCCGAGTTCGGGGCTTAACTATGCCGAAGAACGCCGGTCGTCGCAATGCGGGGACGATCCCAATGCCAGTGTCATATGCGATGATGGCGCCGCAGTTTTCGCCCGCCGGACCGACCCACCATGGACACAGCAGCGATGTCATTCGATGCCCAGACACTGGTGCGACTTCGCCGCGACCTGCCGCCATTGAATTTTCATCCGGACCAGGATACCTCTGCATTTCAAGCGCCGGCGGTAGACGTTTATCTGCGCCACTACGGCATCGATTTCAGCCGCCAGCTCGAACGCATCGAACACTATTTCGGCGCCTATGGCACCAGTGGTTTTCTGATCGCGAGTCACTACTGGCGGCCGCCGACTCCGCGGGGAACCGTCTTCGTCATCCATGGTTATTTCGATCACGTTGGGCTCTACGGCCATCTGATTCATGATCTGCTGTGCAAGGGTTATGCGGTAGTGGCCTTCGATTTGCCCGGTCACGGCCTGTCCGATGGGGAGCGCGTCACCATCGCCAGCTTCGATCGCTATGTCGATGTATTCGACTCGATTCTCGGTCGGTGTCGCGGCCAGTTACCCACGCCTTGGCACGCGGTTGGCCAGAGCACGGGCGGCGCCGTCCTACTCAAATACGTGCTGGAAGAGAAATATGATCACCGCGTCTTTACCCGCATGGCGTTGCTCGCGCCGCTGATCCACCCGCGTCATTGGTGGGCGAATTTGCTGACTTATCGGTTAATACACCGATTTGTTCGCCAGATTCAACGCAAGTTTGTCGCCAATAGCGCGGATACGGATTTCCTCAATTTTTTGCAACAGCGCGATCCACTTCAGGATCGGCACTTGCCCATGGAATGGGTGGGGGCGATGAAACAGTGGACGGAGCGATTTCGCGAATTGCCGCCGACGGATTATCCGTTGCGCATCGTCCAGGGCGATTGCGACACCACCCTCGACTGGCGCTACAACCTGCGTGTTCTGCGTGCCAAGCTGACAGGCGCTGAGATCATCATGATCGCGGGTGCCGGCCACCATTTGGTAAACGAAGTCGCTAGCTTGCGCGCGGATATTTTCGGCAAACTCGGTATTTGAATGACCGCGCGGCCGGTAGCGTGCCGCGATCGCCAGGATGCGGTCTTAGCTCGCTAAAACAGAACCCGGCAACGAATGGTGCCGGCGATGGTCTTCAAATCGCGCAACGCACGGTCGCTGTGTTCCGCCTCGATATCCACCACCACATAGCCGATGTGCTCGTTGGTTTGCAGATACTGACCACTGATGTTGATGCCGTTGTCTGAAAAAACCCGGTTGATGGCGGCGAGTATGCCCGGTCGGTTGTGGTGGACGTGCAGCAGGCGGTGAATGCCCGCGTGGGAGGGGAGGGATACCTGGGGAAAGTTGACCGCGCTGACAGTGGCGCCGTTGTCGCTGTAGCGGATCAGCTTCTCGGCAACCTCGACGCCGATGTTCTCCTGCGCCTCCTCGGTGGAGCCGCCGATGTGCGGGGTCAGGATGACGTTGTCGAACGCCCGCAGCGACGAGTTGAACTCCTCGGCACTGGACTTGGGTTCGGACGGAAACACATCGATTGCGGCACCGGCGAGCCGGCCGTCATCGAGTGCCTGGCAGAGGGCGTCGATATCGACGACATGGCCGCGGGCGGCGTTGATCAGCACCGCGCCGGGCCGCATCGCGGCGAACTGGGCCGCGCCGATCATATTGCGCGTGGCGGGAGTGTCGGGTACGTGCAGGGACAAGATGTGGGCGCTACCGAGCAATTCGTCCAACGTCGCCACCTGTTCGGCGTTGCCCAAGGGTAGACGGGTGATGATGTCGTAGAACTTTACTTTCAGACCGAGGGATTCCGCGAGCACGCTGAGCTGGCTGCCGATACTGCCGTAGCCGATGATGCCGAGGGTCTTGCCGCGCACCTCATGAGCGCCGGCGGCGGATTTTTGCCAAATGCCACGATGGGCGCTGGCGTTCTTCTCCGGGATGCCGCGCATCATCATGATGGCTTCGGCGAGCACCAGTTCGGCGACGCTGCGAGTGTTGGAATAGGGCGCGTTGAACACTACGACGCCGTGTTCGGTTGCCGCCGTCAGATCAACCTGGTTGGTGCCGATGCAAAAACAGCCAACGCCAATCAACTTGTCCGCTGCTTCGAATACCCTGCGGGTCAACTGGGTACGGGAGCGGATGCCGACGAAATGTACGCTGCGGATTTTGTCCACCAGCTCCTCTTCCGTCAGCGCGCCCTTCAACGATTCCACCCGGTCGTAGCCGGCCGTGGTGAAAACCTCAAGTGCCGATGAATGCACTCCTTCCAGCAGCAGAATGCGGATCTTGGATTTTTGCAGGGAGAAACTGACCATACCGACGGTGTGCCCGTGCGCGCTGAAAATGCACCCCATGATAACATGCGCCTTCCCTGCGGCGGTTGCCGCCCCTGTCTGTCAGGACCTTCGCGATGCCCGACATC
>JBPPNE010000121.1:0-3217 GCA_051306415.1 Porticoccaceae bacterium | reverse complement strand
ATCTCGGCTTTGCTCGACAGCCCCAGGCCCAGTGCCGCGCGCAGGTGGATATCCGAGCGCACCAGGCTGATGAACTGGCGTGCCGCGAGCTCGATATGGTCGATCGCAATGGTGCCCTGGCGCTGCTGCTCACGGAGCAGACGGCGACCCGATGGCGACCCGCCGTCTGGCCTTGAGCGACCACCCGTTCACGGTGCCTGCGAGGGCTCCCGCAAGCGCCACGGGAAGCCTTGCGCTGCCTGGATAGCGAATCAACAGCGCTCGATCCAAACGCGCCGGGGCGGACTCTCCGGGCGTTGGCGCCACGCGTGGAACGCCCCACCCCAGCTTCAGAGGCTTTCAGCTCAGGCGGCGACCCTTCAAAGCAATCGCACCCGCAGCGAAGTAAAATTTCTGTCTTCATGAAAATACCCGCCATAACCCTCCCGGAGCCCGCCGTCACCTGCGCAAGCTGCGAGGCCTGCTGCTGCCGTTTAGAGGTCATGCTTATTACCGAGACTGGCGTGCCTGAACGCTTTATTGAAACCGACAAATGGGGAGGGAGAACCATGATGCGACTGGCTGATGGCTGATGGCTGATGGCTGATGGCTGGTGCTCGGCGCTGAACCGCGACACCCTGATGTGTATGATTTACGAGCAACGGCCCTTGATTTGCCGTGAGTTTAGAATGGGTAAAGACGAGTGTGTTGCAGAGAGGCACCCCAGCCTCCGAACCCGGTCCCGAACCTGACCCAGCAGCTTGGGCGGTGGCGCGGAGGGGGCGGTGGTGGATAATCTGGCTTATCGATCACAACCCGTTGAATTAGTTCGCGAGCGCCCCTTCGTGCTACGTTACACATCCGGGACGGTGCATAGGAGATTGGGCGGAATGGCAGCTGGATGCATTCACTGCGCTGCGCAGGACTCTAAGCCGGTTTTGCAATACTGCTCCTTCACGTTCATGCAACCGCTTCAGACGCCCTACCTTTCCGCCCGCTCGATTGAGTTCACTCAGAAAATCAGCGCCGGTGTCGCCGCGCTCAAAACGCTGTTCAAGCTGGAAGACTCGCGCGCGAATACCGGACCGCTCCTGTTTTGTCAGTGACGGCTTAAGCTTTCCATTCGCATTCAACCCCATGATAGTAATGGGAAACTGGGCGTTTAAAGTACTATGTTTTGTGCGCTGCGGTTTGAATCCGGCAGCACCGATCATGCCGTACGTTTGACTAATAGCCCAGCGCTTGTCTTCTAATGTCATTTCCCTGAGCGATGACAAAGTTACATCATCGACGTAGCGACTGTATCGGATGTTCCGTACAGCCAGTCTTTCGACCAGTGACGGCTCGCGGTCCCAAAATGCCAAATTGGCCAGATAGGAGCTGGTAGGTGTTCCCTGAAACACTCGCCCTTCCTTCGTCATCAGACGGGTCAGAAGGCAAGCGACCTCCTCGGCGAAACCGAAAAACTCGCGCCAGATACGGCAGACTTGATCCTCCGTAATAGAGTCATAGAACGTCTTGATGTCTTCGGTGATGACGCCGCGCGATCCCTTATGGATATCGACATTGGCAATGAAATCGCGACCCGACAGCGAGCCGGTCAGATATGGAGGAAAGTAGACTTGCCGGAAAAAAACCTCGTTAATTTTTTTGAGCAACGGTTTCAACGGTGGTTTTGTGTCGAACACATTCCGGATATCGCCGTTCTTCTTTAGCTTCGGTTTTGGGCCGATGTACATGTCGGAAGCTCGCGCAGCCATTGATCGCAGCATCGGCTCCTGTATTCCCAACGCACGGCACAATGACTGGACGCTCTGGACCGGGTCATGGAGATAGGCCGGGCGATCCACGTTACTTTACGCACGTACAACGTCGAGGACAGCTGCGGACAGTCGACGAATCGTTTCCGCATCAAGCCCCTCTAGTTCGCCTTTCTCAGCAGCGAGAAACAGCAAGATGGGCGTTGGCACCCCCAGCGCTTTAGCAACTTTTTCGATGCTCGATAATGTCGGCTCGCGCTTGCCGGACTCGATCATCGAAAGATACGACTGCGACAGGCCCGCACGCTCCGCCAGCTCGTCCAAGGAAAACCTCTTGGCAGAGCGGCAGATTTTGAGCGCGTGTCCAATTTCCATAACAATCACCAAAAAAAGGTAGGGCTTCCTTGCTCAGCAACATTCCTCACCTCATAAGCGTCATCACGTTCGTAATCACGCCAAGCAAAGCCGCCAACACGTTCAGAGCGTCGATGCTTAATCGACTTACCTCTGCGGCATCTGCCTCACCGCTAGCCCTTTTGAGGCTGTCGATCTGAGCTTGGAATGCGTCCCGAGCGGGGGCATCAAGCGAACCACCTCGTTCGACAAGAACCCTTTCGAGTTCCTCGACGAGTTTCTTCAAATCGTAAGACATAACAATCTCCTTAAGCCGGGCACATCGCCCAGTCGCCAGAAAGCAAGGCCGGAAAGGAGTTGCTGATGCCCCGGAAGCCCACCACCGTCTACTCAGCTTGACCAGTCGCCCCATGGGGAACTGACCAGACTGCTATCGACCAATGCCGAGGATAACGGACTGCAGACTGCGCAGGACGCATCGGGCACTTGGCCAACGAAAGCCGGATGTTGGCTGCATCCAGCGCCAGGTATTATCCCGGCAGCTGCAAACCAAGCTCTTCTAGCTGGAGAAATCTTCGATTTAAAGAACGTGCGAGCGATAGCGCTCGCCCTGCAAATATAGTGTCGCCGATAGCCTGGCTGGCTGTCAAGAATAATCACCACCAGTGATTTATCAGGGGTGAATATAGGGGGTGTACGAATTTTTGTGTAACCGGTCCTTGAACGACACTATCGTACCCGACTGGAGACCCCATGAGTGTAGTAGTGCCCGAGCTTGGTTGAGATGTTGGGCTGCTTCATTATCACGGATGGCGTGAGCGACGGCATCGCCGACACGCTGGTGGTCCTGGCTGGTCGCCATCGGCAGTACATGTTCGCCATCGACTATGACAATGAAGCTGGCTGCCTCACCGTCGGAAAATCGAGCCCATTGATGGGGAAGTCAATCAAGCGTCCGCTGACAGCCCGAACTCGGCGACAAACATGCGCACGGCGAGGGCAACACTTGCGCTGATCTCGGCTTTGCTCGACAGCCCCAGGCCCAGTGCCGCGCGCAGGTGGATATCCGAGCGCACCAGGCTGATGAACTGGCGTGCCGCGAGCTCGATATGGTCGATCGCAAT
>JBPPNE010000120.1:0-3279 GCA_051306415.1 Porticoccaceae bacterium | reverse complement strand
GCTGGTGCAGAAGTACCAGGTGCTGCCGCTGTTCAAACGCCCGAACCGGGTCTATCTCGCGGTCAGCGACCCCACCAACATCCAGGCATTTAATGAAATCCGCTTCAATACCGGCTCGACGGTGGAGCCGGTCATCGTCGATCACGACAAGCTCGTGGAAGCCCTGGAGCGGTTTCTGCACGCGCAGGAAGAGGACCTCGGCGCCACCCTCGGCACGCTGAACGATATCCATCTGGACAATCTCGATGTCAGCGCGGTGGAAAACGACGCCGACGCCGACGCCGTGGGCGCGGACGACGCGCCGGTGGTGCGCTTCATCAACAGATTGCTGCTGGACGCGATCAAGAAGGGGGCCTCGGACCTTCACTTCGAGCCCTACGAAAAGGCCTATCGGGTGCGCTTTCGCACCGACGGCATCCTGGAGGAGATCACCCGCCCGCCGATCGCGCTGGCGTCGCGGCTGGCGGCCCGCCTCAAGATCATGGCGCAGCTCGATATTTCCGAGCGCCGGGTGCCCCAGGATGGGCGCATCAAGCTGCGTTTGAGCAAAACCCGCTCGATCGATTTCCGGGTCAACACGCTGCCAACGATGGCGGGCGAAAAAATCGTGCTGCGGATTCTCGACTCCGCCAGCGCCAAGCTGGGCATCGAAGCCCTGGGCTACGAGGACGACCAGCGGCAGGCGTTTGAGGAGACGCTGGAGCGACCCCAGGGCATGATCCTGGTCACCGGCCCCACCGGCTCGGGCAAGACGGTGTCGCTGTACACCGGCCTCAGCATTCTCAACACGCCCGAGCGCAACATTTCGACTGCCGAGGATCCCATCGAGATCAATCTGGAGGGCATCAACCAGGTGCAGGTCAACCCACGCCACGGTATGTCCTTTTCCGACGCGTTGCGCGCGTTCTTGCGGCAGGACCCGGATGTCATTATGGTCGGCGAAATCCGCGACCTGGAAACCGCCGAAATCGCCATCAAGGCGGCGCAGACCGGCCACCTGGTGCTATCGACGCTGCACACCAACAGCGCCGCGGAAACCCTGACTCGACTGCAAAATATGGGCGTGCCGTCATTCAATATCGCGACCTCGGTGAGTCTGATCATCGCCCAGCGCCTCGCCCGTCGCCTGTGTCCCCACTGCAAGCTGGCGTCGGAACCCCTGCCCGAGAAGGTATTGATCGAGGAGGGCTTCCACAATATCGATATCCCCAGCGATCAACTGCGCATCTTCCAGCCGGTGGGCTGTAAACTCTGCTCGCGGGGCTACAAGGGCCGCACCGGCGTTTACGAGGTGCTGCGCATTACGCCGGCGATTGCACGGATCATCATGGAGGGCGGCAACGCCATCGACATCACCGACCAAGCCCGCCAGGAGGGCTTTCGAACCCTGCGCCAGTCGGCGCTGAAAAAAGTGGCCGAGGGCTTGACCAGCTTGCAAGAGGCCAACCGGGTAACCAAGGACTGATATATGGCAACCGCAAACCAGGCACTACCCACCTATATCTACAAGGGTAAAAATAAGGCCGGCAAGCCGGTCACCGGGGAGGTCAAGGGCAACAACCCCATGCTCATCAAGGCCCATCTGCGCAAGCAGGGCATTGTCCCGAGCAGTCTCAAGAAAAAGTCCAAGCCGCTGTTTGGCGGCGGCAAGGCGATCAAGCCCGCCGACATCGCGGTGTTCACCCGCCAGATCGCGACCATGCTGAAGGCCGGGGTGCCGCTGGTACAGAGCTTCGAAATCATCGCCGAAGGGGCAGAAAACCCGACTCTGAAAGCGCTGATCAACAGCCTCTACGAGGATGTCTCGGCGGGCAACAGTTTCGGCTCGGCGCTGCGCAAGCACCCGAAGTATTTCGACGACCTGTTCTGCAGTCTGGTCGAAGCCGGTGAGCAGGCGGGCGCGCTGGATACCCTGCTGGCGCGTATCGCGACCTACAAGGAAAAGACCGAGCGGCTGAAGGCGAAAATCAGAAAGGCGCTGACCTACCCCGCCGCAGTGGTGGTGGTGGCAATCATCGTCACCGGTATTCTGCTGATCAAGGTAGTGCCGGTGTTCGCCCAAACCTACTCGAGCTTTGGCGCCAACCTGCCGGCGTTCACGATGCTGGTGATGGGGTTCTCCGAGTTTGCGCAAAAATGGTGGCTGCCGATTCTGGCGGCAATGATTGGCGCCGGCTACGCCTTTAAAGAAGCGTTGCGGCGTTCGCCGAAATTTTCCGACAACGTGGACAAGTACCTACTGAAGGCCCCGATCATCGGCCAGATCATCAACAACGCGGCGATTGCGCGCTTTTCCAGCACCCTGGCAACCACCTTCGCCGCCGGGGTGCCGTTGATGGAGGCCCTGCAATCCGTCGCTGGCGCCGTCGGCAACGCGGTGTTTCGGGACGCGGTGCTGCAAGTGCGCGATGACGTCACCACCGGGTTGTCCATCCACTCGTCGATGAAAAGCACCCAGGTGTTCCCGGTGATGCTGCTCCAGTTGGCATCCATCGGCGAGGAGTCCGGTTCGCTGGACGAGATGATGGAGCGCGCCGCCGAGCACTACGAGGAAGCCGTGGACAATGCCGTCGACAACCTGACCGCGCTGCTGGAACCGATGATCATGGCGGTGCTCGGTGTGGTAGTGGGTGGGCTATTGATCGCGATGTACCTGCCAATTTTCAACTTGGGGCAAGTGATCTAGTAGTGCGACAGATAAATAAGGGAACGTCATGCCCGCGACGGCGGGCATCCAGTTTTTGCCCGGAAATCCAGCCGTTGTTGAGGTGCCGGGGCTGGATTCCCGCGTGCGCGGGAATGACGACGGTTGGTAAATGTGTCGAAACTTGCGTGCCGCGGTACTAGCGTGCCGGAACTAGCAGCCAACCTGCCCAGCGGCGCGCTAATCGCCACGGCCCTGCTGTGCGGACTAATCGTCGGCAGTTTTCTCAACGTGGTGATCTACCGGCTGCCACTCCAGCTTGAGCACGGCTGGCGACGCGACGCGCTGGACTTTCTCGACCTCAAGGACACCGCCCCACCCGCTGAAAAAATCAGCCTGGTGTTGCCGGTGTCGCGCTGCCCGCGCTGCCTCAACCCGGTGCGGCCGTGGCAAAACATCCCGGTGTTGAGCTTTATTCTGCTGAAAGGCCGCTGCGGCCATTGCGCCGCGCCGATCTCGCGCCAGTATCCGCTGGTGGAACTGGCGAGCGGCCTGCTGGCGGCGCTGATTGTTCACCACGCGGGGCCGACCGCGGCCGCACTGTTGCTCCTGCTATTCACCTGGCTGCTGATCGC
>JBPPNE010000119.1:0-7783 GCA_051306415.1 Porticoccaceae bacterium | reverse complement strand
CATGAAGGACTGGTTGCTCACCGGCGCGCACAGCAGATAGTCGAGGGCGATTTCTTCCCGCAGCCGCAGGATTTTGTCCACCACTTGCCCCGGCGTACCGTGAATTATCACTTCATTGACGTAACGATCGATGGCGTCGATCTCCCCACTCCCCACCGGCACTTGCGTCAGTAGACCCGCACTGATGGCGCTGCCCGCATTGTCCTTGTTGGCGTAGGCACTGATCGTCCAGGCCGCGCCCTGACGGGCGACTTGCTCCGCTTCCCCTGCCGTGTCCGCAATCGCGATCAGGCGCGCCATCGGCAGCTCGCGACCCTTGACGGTGTGGCCATGTGCAGCGAGCGCCCGGTGATAGATCTCGCGCTTCTTGCCGAGATCACCCAGGCTGCAGTGGGGATCGAGCATAATCGAGTAGCCTTGGCGAGCCGCCCACTCGATCGCGGGCGGCGAGGATGCGGCCACCCAAAACGGTGGATGAGGTCGTTGGTGGGGTTTCGGCAACACCTCCACGTCACTGAAATTCCAATGCCGACCCGCCCAGTTCAGACGCTCGTCGCGCCAGGCCGCGACCACGATATCCACCGCCTCCTGGAAGCGGGAGTAACTCTCCTCCAGCGGTACGCCGAAGGCCTTGAATTCGCCGGGATCGAATCCCCGGCCAGCGCCCCAGTTGATGCGGCCGCCGCTGAGCACGTCCAACAACGCGATTTCCTCAGCCAAACGCAGGGGATGATAGAAGGCAGCCAGTGATACGCCGGTACCAATACGCAGATTGCGGGTGCGGTCCGCTACGTGCATTGCCATCAGGTGGACGGAAGGGCAGACGCTGTAGGTAGTGAAATGGTGCTCGGCAAGCCACACGCAGTCGTAGCCACTGCGGTCCATGATGTCGATACGTTCGAGCGCACGCTGGTAGACTGTCGTCAAATCCATGCGCCGGCCGGGCCAGCTAAAAAATTGGAGAACGCCAAATTTCATTATTCTTTACTCCAGTGATATCGACGATTTCGCCCCCAAGCAGCGCCAGGTCAACGCTTCCATGATACCTGGGCAGTCTTGGTCGCGACAGAACGCTCTGCAAAGATATCAAAGCGGCGACGATACACAGTCACAATGCCCGGGTCATAGTTGCATGAACTCTCCCGCCGATTGGTACTCCAGCCCATGAAAGCTTTCGCCGGCACCATCGGCTGGATCATTGTCGCGCTGATTGCCGGTGCCGCTCTGGGGCTGGCGGCGCCAGCCACCGCGCTCGCCTTCACGCCCGTAGCGAAGTGGGTGTTGCAACTGATCAAGGCGGCCGCCACGCCACTGGTGTTCTTCGCCGTGTTGGAGGCCATTCTGCGCTTTCGCGTCGCCGGCGCAGACTTTCTCAAGCTGCTGGCGGTCGCGCTCATCAACGCAACCTTTGCGATCGGCATCGGACTCGCTGTCGCCAATCTGTTTGAGCCGGGGCGGTACCTGAAACCACTGATGAGCGCGGCCCCTGCGACTCTGCACGCAATCGACTTTGGCGAGCTTCTCGCCAAGCAACTACCCACCAGCATCGTTCAGCCCTTCGCCGACAACAGCATCATGCCCTTGGTGCTGATCGCGATTGCCTTCGGCTTTGCCTGGCGACGGGTGCGACTGAAACAGGACGCCAGCGCTCTGGCGCTGATGGACAAGAGCGAGGTGTTGGTCTCCGTGACCAGGGACCTCTGCGAGACGCTGCTGATCTGGATCGTGAAGCTGGTTCCGTTCGCGGTGTTTGCGGCGAGTGCCAAGGTGACCGCGGAGCACGGCCTGCAACCGTTCACCGGCCTCGGACAATACGTCGCGCTTTGCCTCCTCGGCATGGCCATCCATGTGCTATTCACCTACAGCGCCTGGCTGCTACTGTTCGCGCGCCTCGGCTTGGGCCATTTCTGGCGCCACGCTATTGAGCCCGCGCTCTATGCCTTCAGTGTCAACAGCAGCCTGGTGGCGCTGCCGCTGACCTTGCGGGCGCTGGACCGGCTCGGCATCTCCCGGCGCGCCTCGACGCTCGCCGCCTGTGTCGGCACCAATTTGAACAACGACGGCATTATTCTGTACGAGGGTTTTACGCTACTGGCACTGGCGCAGGCGTCAGGCATTGACATGAGCCTGGCGATGCAGGTTTTTGCCGCGCTGTATTGCGTGGTCGCCGCCATGGGCGTGGCGGGCGTACCCGAAGCCGGGGTAGTTGCCCTGACGTTGGTCCTGGGCGGACTGGGATTGCCAACGGAAGCACTGGCCCTGTTGCTGTCGGTGGACTGGATCATTGCGCGGGCGCGTTCGCTACTCAACACCACCTCCGACATGGTGGGCTCGACCGTATTGCACCGGTGGTTGCAGTTGACCAGCCCCAAGTCATAGCGACTGTCCGCACTATCCGCGTGACCCTGAGAGTTACCGCGGTATTTTTTTCACCACATAAATATCGAACCGGGTGGATTTGCCCGCCAGCCGATGGCTGGGTTCTCGCCCGCCCAGGGGTGGCGCATGGCGCGGCCGCTTGACGACGACCCGATAGCGGGCGTGTGCGAGAGCGACGAGCAGTAACTCACCGGCATCGTCGTCCATACCCACCAGGCTGTGGAAAATGGCCATCTCCTTCTTCACCAGAGCACTCTTGGTGCGCTCGGGGAACATCGGATCCAAATAGACAACATCCGGCCGATCCGCATCGGCGCGGGTGGCCAGCCAGTCGCGACCATCCTCCACCACCAAGGCGATACGTGCCATTATCGCCAGTAGATCGGGATCCTGCTCCGCTTCACGGTAGGCTCGCCCGAGGCCATCCGCGAGCAACGCACCCACGACGAGATGTCGTTCGACCAGCACCACGCGCGCACCGAGACTCGCGAGCACAAAGCCATCGCGACCAAGACCGGCGGTGAGATCCGCAACCAGCGGCCTGAATGTCCCGCTGATGCCGACAGCGCGCGCAATAGCCTGACCTGTGCCGCCACCGTAAAGACGGCGATGGGCGAGTTGCCCGCGAGCGAAATCACAACGCACCAGGCCTGATGCGCGCGCGCCAGTCTGGCGAATCCCGAGACCGAGCTCACCCCATTCCAGCGCCAGGGTGAAATCGTGCTCCTCACAGCAATCACTGCCGACGAGCGGCAAGCCCAGCAGTTCCGCCAGATGCCGAGCCTCTCGCTGGTTCGCGGCGTTTGCTATCACCGCAAGCAGTGACATGGCATCCTGATCACGAATGGTGGGCGGTTGACGAACCACGCGGTTTGCATTGGCGAACCATCGGTGCGAGCAGCCGGGTAAGCAGTGGTGATATCACCCACCGCGCCCGCCGTTATTAATGGCCCCGACTCAACGGCGGGATTAGAATGCCCGCTACTCAATCGGAAAGATCCCACCATGAAATCCCCCCTCACCTACCGGGCCGTCAGCCGCCGATCACTTCTGCCCGCCATCCTGGTCGCCACCCTGCTGGGCGGCTGTGATCGCTACATCTTCACAGTCAATGAGCAGCCGGTGTACAAGCCGCCAACCCTGTTCACGGATTACCGGATTGTCGACGCCGCCCTGCGCGGATGCGTCGAGCAAACTATTGCCGATCAGAAAATCAGCCGCGCCGGCGATCTCACCCACCTCATTTGTACCCACGCGGAAATCGGGAATCTTGAGGGATTGGAAATTTTTTCCGCATTGGCCAACTTGAACCTGGCCGACAATGACCTCAACGGGATTCAACCGCTGTTAATGCTGCCCAATCTCGCCACCGTCGATCTGTCCAATAATGATCACCTCGATTGCAAGGACGCCAAAACCCTTGCTGACCAGGTCGACTCGGTACGCTTGCCGAAACACTGCGGCTGACGGCAGCGGCTTGGGAGTCCTAAACCAGAGCCCAGAGATTACCCACAGATTCTGTGGATAACTTTGTGGATTAGATCTCGAAAAACCCGCCAAACCCATTAGAACCATGGCGCTGTAACAGAATGGTTATTTTTTGGCCAAAAAAAATTATCTTTTTAAATCAATTATATAGCGTTTCAAAATTTAAAAATCAATGAGTTACAGTGCATTCGAAACAGAGGCGTTAGATAGGTGCCCTAATTGTGGACAAATTACCCGGTGTCGATTTCTTGGCGCTCCATACTGACGATCACAATGCACCAACATAGGCCGCCCATTTGCGCATTGCTCGCCACAGATACCGATAACTAGCGCGGTGACTCCAACTGCAGCGCATCAAAATCGAACCAGCCACCCGCGCGAGGCCGCCGCGACAGGAAATAGAGCTACCGATGGCGCCCGGCAGCCCTCCAAATTCAAAACCGGCGTCTCAATCGAACTTGATACGCAGGCGATGGCCGACAATTTCATAGGATTCGACAACATTGCCCAGATTCTGGCGAAAGCGATCCTTGTCGAGTTTCTCGCGCGTATCCGCGTCCCAAAGACGGCAGCCATCGGGAGTAAACTCATCACCGAGCACAACCTCGCCTTTAACCAGACCAAACTCCAGCTTGAAATCCACCAACAGCAGATTGCCCGCTTTGAACAGCGTCTTCAGGATGTCATTGACCGCAAAGGACAGCGCTTTCATGCTGGCGACGTGCTCTGCCGTCGCCCAGCGGAAGGATTCGATATGGTAATCGTTGATCATGGGATCCCCGAGCGCATCGTTCTTCAGAAAAAACTCGAATGTCGGCGGATTGAGATCAATACCCTCCGACACACCGAGGCGCCGGCACATGCTGCCTGCCGCGATATTGCGCACCACACACTCAACAGGGATCATCGCCAACCGCTTGACCAGCGATTCCTGGGGCGAGAGTAGCGATATGAAGTGAGTGGGGATCCCCGCGGTCGTGAGCTTTCCCATGATGTAGGCATTGAATTTGTTGTTGACCATGCCCTTGCGATCCAGTTGCTCAATGCGCTTGCCGTCAAAGGCGGAAGTATCATCGCGAAACCACAGGATCAGCCGTTCTGGGTCATCGGTGAGATAAACGGACTTGGCTTTGCCCTTGTAGAGTTCCGCGCGCTTTTCCATACCAATACCCACCTTATTTTGCCGCCACCGATATTGGCGAATTGGCCTAATCCAGGATCAACCAGGAAAACCCCTGGTCCTGACAGGCGTATGACACCCGGTTGACTCCCGCGATCCAGGGCGCCACTTCCGCCGCCACCAGATCTGGGAGGTTATTTTGCTGACTGATATGACCGAGCACCAGAGCTTGCAGGCGGCCTCTATCAATACTGCCGAGAAATTCCGCCGCCTGACCATTGTTCAGATGGCCCCAAGGGCCACCAACACGCTGCTTCAATGATGGCGGATAAATACCATCGGCTAACAGGGCGGCGTCGTGATTAGCCTCCAGCAGCAGCCCGTCGCAACGCTGGTAGCTCTCCACTACGTTGGGCGTGATGGAGCCGAGATCCGTCAACAAACCCAGGGTATGACGCCCATTGCGAAACACATACTGAACCGGCTGGCGCGCGTTATGGGGCACCGCCACCGGGGTTACGCCAAGCTCGCCGACACAGAACTCGCGATCCCCATCCAGGAGACGAGGCTTATTCCTGCCGCCGTCAATACCGGCAGCCTGCGCGGTACCAGCGCTCATGACCACGGCAATGTCATACCGCCGCGCCAGCGGCATCACCCCGCCAATATGGTCGCCGTGCTCGTGGGTCACCAGAATTGCTGTTAGCTCATCGGGGCGGCGCCCAAGCCGACGCAGGCGCCGCTCGGTCTCACGCACCGAAAAACCACAGTCGACCAAGAGGCAGGTATCCCGCCACTCCACCAAGGTGCCATTGCCCTTGCTGCCACTGCCGAGGGACGCGAAACGCACGGTTGATCAGGACAGGTTGGCGCGAATTTTCTTCAACAGCCGCAGCGCCTCGGTGCGTTCGAGTACGCCGTCCTCCGCATTCAGCACGCGCACCTCCACCCCGCTAGTACCCTTGACCACCCGCACTTGATAATTCACCTCCAAACGCGCCTCGTCGGCGCTCTTGGCGCCCAGCAGGCGCCTGAAGAATCCGGGATTATCCTCCTCTTCACCCTCGCCACGATAGTTGACATAGAGCACGCCGGCGGAGCGATCCTGGTCAACGACAGTAAAGCCCTGGCGAGTCACCGAATAACCGACAGACGCCCAAGAGCGATCGTAGTCGAGCCGCATTTCGATGTAGGGATCGGCCTCCTTCGGCGCGACAATCTCCACCTTCGAACCACTGCCGATGGACTGGGCGAGCAGCGATACCGTACCGCCAGAACTTTCACCCGCCAGCGCGCTGGCGAGAATCTGTGCCATGCTGGCTTCACGCTCGTCGCTCGTCGAGTTTCCCGGCCATTCTGCCTCAATGTCGGTGTGTGGCTTGCTCGCGTGCAGGATACGGATCTCGGTGCTATCGGGCTGAATCCCCTGCTCGATACTGAAGCGATAGCGATGATCGTTCGCCGGATCGTCCTCAAACTGTATCCATACGGTCTCGACAACGCCGGAGGTGGCATTGGCCAAGCTGGTGGGCACGCCGTTGGTGTTGAGGATATTGCGCACGCGTGGCCAGGCTTCGCTCGGCGAGCGGTTGATCAGGATCCAGCGCTGGCCATTGAGGGACTGGATCTTGACCTCCTCCTCCAGCACGTTGGTAGACAACGGCTGTGGCCGCGGGGTTTCGGTCGTTTCATCGAGCAACGAGGTCTCCGGGATCGGCGGAACCACGTAAATCTGCCCCAGCGCATCGGCGCGCACACCCTCTGGCAACGTCAGCGGAGGCGCCTCCTCCGCCTTCAGGTAATCGTGGGTGCGGTCGCGGAACGTGCCTTTTTCGCTAACCATGCCGCAGCCACTGAGGCCCAAAGCAACCGCGAGGATCATGAGTGCGACTGGGATTTTCATATCAACAGCTTCTCCACGGGAGGATCGTCAACGAGTCAGTCAACAAGTCATTGGGGTACTTCGATCTGGCCCTGCATTAGGGTCGATCTGGGCGCAAAAGTTTCAGTTCCATCGGCAATCTCACCCGCGGGTGATCCGGCTCAAGCCGGCAACATTCAGCGCAGGGCAACGCCCGCCTCCACCATCGCATCACCCACCTGCGGCCGCAAGGCCTCAGAGAGCGGGGTCAGCGGCAGACGAATGGCGTCCTGATTCATCAGTCCCATCGCCGCGACCGCCCACTTCACCGGAATGGGGTTTGATTCGACAAATAACGCCCGGTGCAGAGGCTCGAGCCGGTGATTGACTGCCCGCGCACGGTCAGCTTCCCAGGCGAGTGCTGCCACGCAGAGCTCATGCATCAGACGCGGAACTACGTTGGCGGTGACCGAGATATTGCCCTTGCCGCCCAGCAGAATCAATTCCACCGCGGTCGGATCATCGCCGGAATAAATCGCAAAATTGGGCGGGGCAGCGGCAATCAGCGCGCGAGCACGAACCAGATCACCGGTAGCTTCCTTGATACCGACAATGCGCGGCACCTCCGCGAGGCGGAGAACCGTCTCCGGCAACAGGTCGCAAGCCGTGCGCGCGGGGACATTGTAGAGAATCTGGGGGATGTCGACCGCCTCGGCAAGCGCGAGGAAATGCCGGTATAACCCCTCCTGCGTGGGCTTGTTGTAGTAGGGCACCACCAACAGGCAGGCGTCCGCGCCACTGTCTTTAGCGCTCCCGGTCAACTCGATGGCCTCCGCCGTGCTGTTGGCACCGGTGCCGGCAATGATCGGCAACCGCCCCGCCGACTGCTCGACGCAGACGCGGATCACTTCGAGATGCTCGCCGACGTCCAGGGT
>JBPPNE010000118.1:0-34049 GCA_051306415.1 Porticoccaceae bacterium | reverse complement strand
CCTGAAGGCCATTGCCCGGCAATTGAACAATCGCCCACGTCGATGCCTCGACTACGAAACCCCATTCGAGGTCTTCTCACGTGAAATCAGTAACTCAATGGGCGGTGTTGCACTTCAAACTTGAAACCGCCATCCGTTAAATCGGGGTAAAACCATAGGATTTGTGATATCGTTGGAAAGGATTGAGCGTTGTTATGACAGTGATCTTCAATCTTCTAGCATTACTCTAGGCAACAACGCGTCAAATAATCGATAGACGCTGTAGTTCTAGCGAGTGGTTTCTTGGCTTTTCAAAAAGCAGTGGAGGAAGAAACATGTTTTCATGGGCAGTTACATTTTTAATCATCGCCATTGTGGCGGCAGTATTAGGATTCACGGGCATTGCGGGAACGGCGACCCATATCGCCTGGATTCTGTTCGTGGTTGGTCTCATCCTGTTTGTTGTATTTACGGTGCTCGGTAGGCGCCCACCGCTCTGATGGCTGCGCCGGCTGGACTGGAGGGAGATAAGCGAAACTGCACGGATGGTACACAGCTGCTACAACGATTGAGAAAACAAAATGAATAGGTATTTAGCAGCTGTTGTGTGGTTTTATTAGGAATCGAAGGGACTGGACGAGTTCAGTCTCGGCCTAGCAATTCGCTCGTTTTAACTCCGCGCCGTACTACGAGCCCATCGGTGCTTACAGGCTCCGTGCTGGCGCGTAACGAGTAATTCGCAGCACATGTTAGCTCAACGTGCGCACTCAGCTTCGTGAAAGCAACATCGTAGCTATTGTCTACTCTCCTGGCGCCGCGACCGCTTCTGGATCATTGCTGCCTGACGGTTGGCCCCGCTTGCGGGCGTTGCGGCGGCGTTCGAGCTCGTCTTCCGGCGCGACCACACAACCATCCACGACATTGGCACCGAGCAATTGGGCCAAGCCCATGGATTTCGCATTGTAAAGGCGAGAATTCATCAGCTTCGGCTTGCGCGTGATCACCGCAAACGGAATCAGGTCGAGGATGTGTTTTTCGATATCGATACCCGGCGCGATCTCGATCAGTTCGAGCCCCTGCTCCGTGAGCTGGAATACCGCGCGCTCGGTGACATAGAGCACCGTCTGCCCCTTGCGGCAGGCGATGTCGCCGTTGAAGGTGATCTGTTCCACCGCCGGCAGAAATTTGCTGGTGCGCCCCTCGCGAACGATGCGCAGTTCGCCGTGGTCGATGGCCACTTCCAGACCGCCGGTGGTAAAGGTGCCGACGAAGACCAGGCGGCTCGCCGATTGCGAGATGTTGATGAAGCCACCGGCACCGGCGAGCTTGCTGCCGAATTTGCTGACGTTGACGTTGCCCTGGGCGTCCACCTGTGCCATGCCGAGCACCGCGAGGTCGAGGCCGCCGCCGTCGTAGAAATCGAACTGCTGGTTCTGGGCGAGGAGGGCATCGTTGTTGACGGCGGCGCCGAAATCCAGCCCGCCCTGGGGCATGCCGCCGATGACGCCGGGCTCGGCGGTCAGGGTGACCGCGCCGAGCAGACCCTCTTCGCTGGCGACGCGGGAAACGCCCTCGGGCATGCCGATACCGAGGTTTATAACGCCGCCCAGCGGCAACTCGAATGCGGCGCGGCGCGCTACCAGCTTGCGTTCGTCCAAGGCCATGGGGGATGCTTTTGACAGATTGACCCGGCACTGTCCCGCAAAGGCCGGGTCGAACTGGGTGGCCCAGGTCTGACGGTGATTCTCCGCTGCTGCCTCGACGATGTAGTCGACCAGGATGCCGGGTACTTCGACGTCGCGGGAACACAGCGTGTTGGCGGCCACCACGCGTTCGACTTGCGCGATCACCAGGCCGCCGGAATTCTTGGTGGCGCTGGCAATGGCCAGCGTGTCCAGCGTCAGTGCTTCGTTTTCCATGCTGATGTTGCCGTTGCGATCCGCCGTGGTGCCGCGAATGAATGCCACATCGATGCCGAACGGTTTGTACAGCAGCCATTCCTCGCCGTCGATGACGATTACCTTGACCAGTTCCTCCCAGGTGGCTTTGTTCAGGCGGCCGCCATCCTGGCGGGGATCGACAAAGGTGCCGAGGCCGATTTTGGTCAGCACGCCACCGCGCTTGCCGGCGATTTCCCGATACAACTGGCTCATCACGCCCAGTGGCAGGTTGTAGGCTTCCATCTCGCCGGCCAGCGCCAGCGCGCCGAGCTTGGGTACCAAGGCCCAGTGGCCACCGATGACCCGCTTCAACAGCCCGCTGTGGGCGAGACGGTTGACGCCGCGACTGTCGCCATCGCCCGGGGCGGCGGCGAACACCAGGGTCAGATCGAAGGGCGCGTTGCTGTGCAGAAAGCGGCTTTCGAGCGCCTTGATCAGCTCCTCCGGCGTGCCGGTGCCGACGAATCCGGAGATACACAGCGTGTCCCGCGGCCGGATGCGTTCTATCGCGGCGCGGGCGCTTACTACTTTGTTCATCATTTGCAGTTTCCTTTGCGTTGAATGTTGCGTTGAGTGTTGCGTTGAGTGTTGCGTTGGGTATTGCAGTCGATGTCAGACTCCGTTGATTTCATAGCGCGATCACTTGGCGAATGGCCTGGCCGGCGGCGAGGCGGTCGAATCCGAGATTGATATCGTCGAGCGCTATGACATGGGTGAGCAGACGATCCACCGGCAGCTTACCCTGCTGATGCAGCGCCATGTAGTGGGGCAAATCGACGCTGGGCACGCAAGCGCCGATGTAGCTGCCCTTCAGCGTGCGCTCCTCGGCGACCAGACTGACCGCCGGAATCGACAGCTTGCGCTCTGGATTCGGCAGCCCCGAGGTGACCGTGGTGCCACCGCGGGTGGTGATGAAATAGGCGAGTTCGAGGGCGGGCACCGAGCCCGCCATCTCGAAGGCGTAATCGACACCGCCGCCGCTGAGATCCCTGATCTCCTCAATCGCGTGCTGGCTGCCGGCGTTGACGCAGTGGGTTGCGCCCAGCTCCTTCGCGAAGACCAATTTGTCGTCGGCGAGATCGACGGCGATGATCTGGCGAGCTCCCGACAACTGCGCGCCCAGCAGCGCGCAGAGCCCAACGCCGCCAAGACCCACCACGGCCACCGACGCGCCCGGTGGCACCCTGGCGGTGTTGACAACCGCACCGACGCCCGTCAGCACCGCGCAGCCGAAAAGCGCGGCTTTGGTCAGATCGAACAGGGGGTCAATTTTAACCAACGATTGCTGGGATACCACGGTATGGTTTGCAAACGCCGACACACCGAGATGGTGGTTGATAGGGTGGCCCTGATGGCTCAGCCGGCGAGCGCCGCTCAACAGCGCACCGCTGCCATTGGCGGCGGCGCCGGGCTCGCACAGCGCGGGCCGTCCGCGGGCGCAGAAGGCGCAGTAGCCGCAACTGGGGACAAACACCATGACGACATGATCGCCGGGGGTGAAGCGGGTGACGCCGGGGCCGACTTCCAGGACGACGCCCGCCGCTTCGTGGCCCAGCGCCATCGGCGTCGGTCGGGGTCGGTTGCCGTCGATGACCGAGAGGTCGGAGTGACAGAGTCCGGCGGCGGCGATCTTAACCAGAACTTCGCCCGGGCCGGGTGGCGCGAGATCCACCTCGGTGACCACCAGGGGTTTGGATTCCGCGTACGGCGGCGCTGCGCCCATTTTTTCGAGGATGGCGGCATTGGTTTTCATTGTCTTCATCTCCCGCGAGCCACGGCTCGCTCTTTGATGTTGAACCCTGTCTCTACATTGACGCGATTAGCATGCCAGTGCGTTTAACGAGCGGATGCTCACCCGCCGGGCAAGGCGTTCGCCGCGCTCACAGATGACTGGATTTGACCACCAGCATTTTTTGCACCTGCATATCTTCGAAGGTGTACTGAATGCCGCCGATGCCGAGCCCCGAGTGTTTGAGGCCGGCAAACGGCATCCAGTCGACGCGAAAGGCGGTGTGGTCGTTGACGATGACAGCGGAGGCATTCAGGCCCTTGTAGGCGTGCATCGCGGTGTCGATGTCGCGGGTGAAGACCGCCGCGTGAAACGCGAACTTGAGCGAGTTGGCGCGCGCGATGGCCTCATCGATGTCGTCGTAGGCGTACACGCAGATCACCGGGCCGAACACCTCGTCGCAACTGACCTCGGCGAATTCAGGCGGGTTCAGCAACACCGTCGGCTGGTAGCAACTGGGCGATAGCTGGTTGCCGCCGGACAGTTTTTCGGCGCCGGCGGCGATGGCTTTTCCCACCCACGAGTGCACGCGGTCGGTTTCCCGGGGACGGATCAGCGGGCCGATCGCGGTGTCCACGGCGGTTGGATCGCCGACGACCATGGCGTTGCCGGCGGCGGCGATGCCCTCGGCGACTGCCCGCGCAATCGTGCGGTGGGCGAAGACGCGCTGCACGGAAATGCAGACTTGCCCGGCGTGGTAAAAGCCGCCCTTTGCCAGCAACGGTATTGCAGTGTCGAGATCGGCATCGGCGGCGACAATCACCGGCGCGATACCGCCGTGCTCCAGCGCGCAGCGGGTGCCGGGCGCGAGTTTGGAGCGTAGCATCCAGCCGACACCGGCGCTGCCGATAAAACTGAGAAATGCGGTGCGCGGATCGCTTGCCAGGGCTTCGGCAACATCGTGACCGGTGGTCGATAACACCTGGCACCAGGCTTCCGGCAGACCGGCTTGGCGAAAAATCTTGACCAGCTCGTAGCAGGACAACGGCGTGTCGTTCGCGGGCTTCACAATAACCGGACAACCGGCGGCAATCGCTGGCCCAACTTGGTGCACGATCAGATTGATCGGGTGGTTAAACGCACTAAGAGCCACCACTACGCCGATGGGTTCATGGTGGCTGAAAGCGATCCGATTCATCGACGCGGCGTTGAGGCCCATGGGAATTTCTTCGCCGTGGCCCGTGCGGATGCACTGAGCACAGAGTTTGATGCCGTCGATCGCGCGAGTCATTTCCACCCGGGAGTCAATCAGGGGCTTGCCGCCCTCGCGCGCCGCCAGCAGCGTTAGCCGTTCGGCATGCTGCTGCATCAGCAGCGCCGCGTTGTTCAATATTTCGATACGTCGCGCAGCGGATAACCAGGCTGATTTATCCGCGAACAGGCCGTGAGCGGTGGTGAGCGCCTGGTCGATGCCAGCGCGGTCGAGGGTGGCGACCGTCGCAATCAGGCTGTCGTCAAAAGGTGCGCGGACTTCCAGCAACTGCGTGGTCGGCGTCGCGCCGGGCACCATCGAGGCATAGTGTTGAGTCATGGTCTTTTCCGTGGATCTAGCCAGGCTTTGGCCAGTGCAGCTTGTTCGATGGCTTCGGTGCCAGAGGCCCGTTAGGTCAATTTACCGGGCCGCTGTTGCCGCGCTGCGACAACCGCAGGGATATCCGCATTCAGCGGGCCGGGATCAGCGCCAACGAGATCCAGCGCCGCACGCACCCATAGAGGCTAGCAAGTTGCAAGCCAACCGTTCTGGCGAAGCTCGGCCTGGGGGTAGGGCGTCGCGGGGCCGGGGAGTTACCGCAGCAAATCGTCGAAGGGCAATACGCGCACGGCTTCGCCTTTGCCCAGGCTAACCGCACCGGGCTCAAGCCAAATAAAGCAGTTGCTGCGGGACATTGAGCTGAGCGCAGCGGAGCTCTGTTTGGGATCGGGGGTGACCAGCAGGTTGCCGTCGCCGTCGCTGCGCAACCAGCCTCGCTGCAAGTCGAGGCGCAGGCGGTTGCGACGAATCGCGCTGGTAGCGGTGGCATTAAGGGCCAGGGGCGGAGGGGAGTTGTCGCCCTGCATTTTGCGTAGCACCGGCACTGCCAGTTGGTGAAAGGTGATCAGTGCGGATACCGGGTTGCCGGGCAGGCCGAAAAACACAGCGTCGCCGAGCTGGCCGAAGATGAACGGCTTGCCGGGCTTGATGGCGACCTGCCAGAAATCCACCGTGCCAAGTTCCGCCAGCAGGGCGCGGGTGTAATCCGCTTCGCCGACGGAGGCGCCGCCGCTGGCAATCACCGCGTCGGTGTTTTGGCTGGCCTCGACAAAGGCCGCCCGCAATAGCACAGGGTCATCGGCGACAACGCCGAGATCGATCACTTCGGCACCGAGGCGGGTGAGCATCGCGCCCAGCACGTAGCGGTTGCTTTCATAGATGTCGCCGGCGCCCAGCGGTTGCCCGGGACTTTTGAGTTCGCTGCCGGTAGCGAGCAGCGCGATGCGCAACTTGCGCCGCACGGCAACGGCGGCAATACCCAGGGAGGCGAGCAGGCCGATATCCACCGCACCGAGGCGGCCGCCGGCTGCGAGGATGGTCTCGTCGCGGGCGATGTCTTCACCGGCGCGGCGGATATTCGCCATCGGCGCGGGCGCGGTTAGTACGTGAATCTGGTTGCCGTCGCTGCTGGTGTCCTCTTGCATGACCACGCTATCGGCGCCCAGCGGGATTTCCCCGCCGGTGGTGATGCGCACGCACTGCCCGGCTTCAAGGTGGCCAGCAAACGGCTGTCCGGCCAGGGCTTTGCCGGCCAGGCGCAGCGTTGTGGAGGTGAGCAAATCCTGGTGCCGCAGCGCATAGCCATCCATTGCGGAGTTGTCCGCCGGCGGCACATCGCGCGGCGAAATGGCAGCCTCGGCGAGGATTCTGCCGAGGAGGTTCGGCAGGGGCGTGACCTCGGTTTCCGCCACCGTGTCGACGATGGCGTACATCCGCTCGCGGGCTTCGTCCAAGGGCATCAGTTTGCGGTGTTCTTTGTCGGTCATGGCTGTTTTCGCTGGGATAGCTCAATTTTCCGTGGCGCCGCACACCGGGCAGTCGGGCCATGGCTCTAGCCGGAGGCTTTGCCATTGGCCAAGGGCGCCGTCGAACAGTAGCAGTTTGCCGGTTATTTCAGCATCAGGGGTTGGCGTTCTTTCAGCCGTCGCGACGGCGCGACCCGTCACCATCTTGATGGCTTCGAGGGCTTGCAGACTGCCGATGACGCCCACCAGGGGCGCGAGCACGCCGGCCTCCAAGCAGCTCAGTTGGCGCTCACCGAAGCGGTGGCTCAAGCACTGGTAGCAGGGCGCGCCGGGAGTCATCGGGAACACCGCGACCTGGCCTTCGAGACGAATCGCCGCGCCCGAGATCAGCGGCGTGCGGGTGTCGTGGCAGAGCCGGTTAATCTGCTCGCGGGTTGCCAGATTGTCGCTGCAATCGAGCACGACATCGGCCTGCGCGACCTGGGCGCGCAGTGCCGCGTCGTCCAGCTGCCCGACAATGCCCTCAATGCTGGCATCGGGATTGAGAGCCGTGAGCACGGCCGCCGCCGCCAGGGCTTTGGGCTGGCCGACGTCCGCATCGCGGTAGAGAAGCTGGCGTGGCAGGTTGTGAGTTTCCACGCTGTCGAAATCGATGAGCACCAGTCGGCCAATACCGGCGCTGACCAGGTACGGAGCCGCGGCACAGCCGAGGCCGCCGGCGCCGATGATCACCGCCGTCGCCGCGCGCAGGCGCTCCTGGCCGTCGAAACCGAAGGATGGCAGCAGCAACTGGCGGCTGTAGCGCTGGCGCTCCCGCGCAGACAGTGATGGCTTCGACATCGGCCGGCATCCGGTGTGGTGAGCGATCATGGTAGAGCAATTGCAGCGCTGTTTTCAGGTTTTCGGGAGTGGTCGAGAGCTTGTCGGGAGACCATGCTAAGATCGGCTTGCGCCTGTTCCGCACGCCAGCCCACAGCCGATAACTACTGCCGATAACTGCGGCCGATAACCACAGCAGGAGCCTGCCGATGAAACTGTACGATTTTCCCAAAGCCCCCAACCCGCGCCGCGTTAATATCTATCTGGCCGAAAAAAGCATCAGTGTTGCACGGGTGCCGGTGGATCTGTTCAAGGGCGAACAATTGACCGCGGAGTTCCGCGCCAAGAATCCCGCCTGTGATATCCCCATGCTGGAGCTTGACGACGGCACCTGTATCAGTCAGATCCGCGGCATCTGCCGCTACTTCGAGGAGACCCACCCCAATCCGCCGCTGCTCGGTAACACGCCAGCCGAAAAAGCCAGCGTGGAAATGTGGGAGCATCTGGCGTTCATGAACGGCCTGCTCGCCGTCGCCGAGGTGTTCCGCAATACGGCGACAGGTTTCAAGGACAGGGCAGTAGTCGGCCCCCACAATTATCCACAGATTGCCGCCCTCGCCGAGCGGGGCGCGCAGCGGCTACAGGATTTCTTTGCTGATTTTGATCAGCGCCTGGCGAAGACGGCCTACGTGGCGGGGGATTTCTATTCCATGGCCGACATCACCACGCTGGTGACCTGCGATTTCGCGAAGTGGATCAAGGCCGAGATTCCAGCCAGTTGTACCCACCTCAAATCCTGGTATGCCAAGGTGTCGCAACGGCCGGCGGTGCTTGCCAACCCCTGATATTTGCCCGCTGGGTTCGCTGTGGTACATTGGCAATTCGACGGCAAACCGGCCGTGTTTTTGACAGGCCACCGGTTGATCACAGGACTGATCCCGTCAGCGCTTGGCGCTGACGGGATTTTATTGGACAAACAGTCTGGGTGATGAGCCCGGATAACGCGCCGCACGGAAAGCAGCCCAATCCAACCCCTCTTTGCAACCAACCATCAATCAAATTCAACCAACCATCAACCAAATTGTTAACGGGGATCAACCGCACCATGACTACCATCGATCCAAGAGAGTTTCGCAATGCCCTCGGTGGTTTTCCCACCGGCGTGACTGTCATCACGGCTTATGACGACAAAAACCACGAGCCCGTCGGCATGACTGCCAACAGCTTTTCATCGGTATCCCTGGATCCGCCGCTGGTACTGTGGAGCGTGGCGCGCAACGCCAATAGCTTTGATACCTTCCACAAGGCCGCACGGTTTGCGATTCACGTGCTGCACAGTGGCCAGAGGAGTCTATCGACCCTGTTCGCCACCAAGGACATCGACAAATTTACCGATCTGCCTCACTCCGTCGGCACCGGCAAGGTGCCGCTGCTCAATGACTACATGGCGAGATTCGAGTGCAAGACCGAGCACCGCCACGATGGCGGTGACCACATCATCCTGGTCGGCAGAGTGACCGCCTTCGATCGCAAGGATGTCGAGCCCCTGGGCTTTTTCCAGGGTC
The DNA here is from genome assembly GCA_051306415.1 of Porticoccaceae bacterium. Lineage (GTDB taxonomy): Bacteria > Pseudomonadota > Gammaproteobacteria > Pseudomonadales > Porticoccaceae > CBDDRG01. The sequence goes on along the minus strand of JBPPNE010000118.1, from coordinate 24,960 downwards.
GTTACGCCAAAATTGTCGTCGATTAATTGCTGATTAGAGACAGGACTCCAGATCATGACTGATACCTTCAATGCGCTGGTCATCGACAAGACCGATGGCAAACTCGGCGCCGCGGTCAAGCCACTGCGCTTGACTGATCTGCCGGACGAAGACGTCCTGGTCGATGTCGCCTACTCCACCGTCAACTACAAGGATGGACTCGCGGTCACCGGCGCCTCGCCGATTTGCCGCAAACACCCGATGGTGGGCGGTATCGATCTGGCGGGCACCGTAGTTGAATCGCGGGACGCCAAATTCCGCCCCGGCGACCGCGTGCTGGTCAATGGCTACGGGCTATCCGAGTCCTTCTGGGGTGGGTATACCCAGAAACAGCGCCTGAAGGCGGCGTGGCTGGTGCGGGTTCCCGCGGTTTTTACCCTTGAAGAAAGCATGGCGATCGGCACCGCCGGTTACACCGCCATGCTCTGCGTGCAGGCGATTCAGGATGGTGGTATCAAACCAGCCGATGGCCCGGTCGTTGTCACCGGTGCCGCCGGTGGCGTCGGTACCGTGGCAATCATGCTGCTGGCCAAGCTGGGTTACGACGTGACCGCAGCTACCGGGCGAGTAGAGGAGGCGCGCGAGCTGCTCGAAGCCCTGGGCGCCTGCAACCTGATTCCGCGGGATCAACTCGCGCGCGATCCGAAGGCACTGGAAGCGGAGACATGGGCGGCTGCCGTTGACTCGGTGGGTGGCAACACGCTGGCTACGGTCATCGCGCAAACCAAGTACGAAGGCCTCGTCGCCGCCTGCGGTTTGGCGGGTGGGGTGAAGCTGCCGGCGAACGTGATGCCGTTCATTCTGCGCGGTATCACCTTGCGTGGCATCGATTCGGTGATGGCGCCGATGGCACGTCGTCAGCGCGCATGGGACGCCCTCGCGGAGTTGGTGGATTTGCCGCTGTTGCGCAAAATCTACCAGGTTGAGCCCCTGGCCAAAGTGCCAGAATTGGCGGCCGCCATTCTGGCAGGCCAGGTCAAGGGCAGGGTGGTTATCGACGTCAATAGCTGAGAGATGTTGGCCGGTCCTGGGATAGCCCTATCCCTGGCCGGCGCTGGTTTGGCGGTTTGCCGCAACATCAACGGCGGGAGATCAACCCGGGTTCATCACCGCGCGGCGCAACCCACCAAAGCGCTTGCGGTACTGCGCCGGGGTAAGTCCGACCGTGCGCCGAAACAGCCGTCCGAAAAAGGCTGCATCCTCGTAGCCGACGTCGTGGGCGATGGCTTCAATGGAGTGCGGTTCGATCTCCAGTTGCTGCTGGGCTTCCTCAATGCGCAGCGTATGCACATATTCGAGTGGCGACATCCCGGTGGCGAGCTGGAAGCGGCGCTTGAAGGTGCATTCCGGCAGGCCTGACAACGGCACCATCACACTCACTGGGTTAGCCGAATGGTAGTGTTCGGCGATCCAGGTCTGGCGGCGCGCGATCACCGCATCCTCCACCTGGCGTGTGCGTGCCAGCCGGGCAAAAGGCTGTTGACCGATATGGTGCCAGTGGATGAGATTGAGGCGGGCCACCTGCATTGCGGCTTCGACACCTACCGAGCGGGCAATTACTCAGTAGTCAGAAAGTAGGTCTACAGGGGGAGGGCCGGTAAACGTCGAAAAATACCCGCGACAGAGTCCGAAAGTAGCCTGTATTTCTGATTACTGTGTAGATAGAGCGCGAGGTCCAGCCAGGACGAGCCGCCTCTCGCCATGATCAGGCGTTGACCTTCGCCGGTCACCACTAGCGCGCGCTGGGCATATGTGCCCGGACCTTCGGGAAACCCTCACGCAACGCGTCACACCAGGCCCAGTGAGTCGTGGCGACGTAGCCGTCGAGTAGCCAGCCCCGGCGAACAACATCGCACCGGAGCAGGCGGCGGCCAGCGCGGTACCTTCGGCGTGACGCTGACGCAGCCAGCTGGTCTCTTCGGCGAAGCGGCTGTTGAGCACTGCGCCGGGTGGCAGATTGACCTCCGGGACACAGGCGATGGTGACCGGCGGGCATTGGGCCAACGAAGCCGCAACGGCGATCCGCACGCCATTGGAAACTTCCACCGCGGCGCCGGTGGGGCTGACGAGCAGCGGCTGAATCAGCTCCGGCCCGGGCTCGCCGTTGACGATCACGCCCCAGTCCCGCCCGGCCGACAGGAACAGATCGTATAAACCGTATACGACCGAACTACTGGTTTCCGGAAAGACCAGGATTACGATCTTGACCGCTTCGGGATTCATGGCCGTTTCGTCCGTTTTCTTGCATGAATGGCTTTAGTTAAGCCGGATCGAAGCTCGTATTGTGATCGGGCCTGCCACAGCGCGTAACCGACAACGAGCGTGCCGGGCATGGCGCAAATCTAACAGGAGATCTGACATGAGCAAATACCGCGCAAACCTGCCGCAATTGGGCGACTCGCTGTTCCTGACCGATGGTGGGCTCGAGACCACCCTGGTGTTTCAGGACGGCATCGAGCTGCCATTCTTCGCCGCCTTTCCACTGCTGGAGACATCCTCCGGCGTTGAGCGGCTGCGCCGTTACTACGCGCAGTACCTTGAACTCGCTCGGCAGCGCGGTCAGGGCTTTGTACTGGAAGCACCGACCTGGCGGGCGAACCCGGACTGGGGCACCCAGCTCGGATACGACTCTGCGCGCCTGGCTGACGCCAACCGTAGTGCGATCGGCCTGATGGTCGAATTGCGGGACGCCTACGAAACAGTACAGACGCCGATCGTCATCAGTGGCAATTTCGGACCGCGCGGCGACGGTTATCGTGTGGAATCCAAAATGACTGCCGAGCAGGCTCGTGCTTACCACGCCGGGCAGATGGAGTCCTTCGCGAGCAGCCCAGCCGATATGGTGGCGGCGTTCACACTGAATTATATCGAGGAGGCGATCGGCATTGCCGCCGCGGCGCGCGACGCCCGCATGCCCGTGGCGATCTCCTTCACCCTGGAAACCGACGGTTGTCTGCCCTCGGGCGATAGCCTGGGCCACGCCATCCGCCACACTGACGCGGCCACTGGCGGTTACCCGGCTTATTACATGATCAACTGCGCGCATCCAACGCATTTTGAACATGTGCTGGGCGATTTGGCGCTGCCCCGCGAGCGCATTCGCGGCCTGCGCGCCAATGCCTCCCGGCGCAGTCACGCTGAGCTCGACGCCTGTGCCGACCTCGACGCCGGCAATCCGCTGGAGCTCGGCGAACAGTACCGCGGGCTGCGGCGGCGGCTAACGCAGATGGCCGTCGTAGGCGGCTGTTGCGGTACCGATTTCCGGCATGTCGAAGCCATCAGTGCGGCCTGCGCATAAGCGTCGCAGATATTCGGTCACTACTCGTGGAGGATTCAGTACGACTACGGCATTGGACTTTGATAGCGGTCTGCGGGCGCATGCTGTGCCCGACATCCTGCCGGCGACGCCGGCAGATGCCGAACGCCTGATCGCGACCCTGACACTGGCGTTTGCGGCGGACCCACTCAATCGCTGGTTGTTTCCGGACGGTTCGCAGTATTTGCGGTACTTCCCTGTTTTCGTGCGCGCCTTCGCGGGCGCTGCGTTCAATTTGGGTAGCGCCTGGCGCGATGCTTATTTTTCCGGTTGCGCACTCTGGCTGCCGCCTGGCCATGGCCCGGATGAAGCGGCGATCACGGAGCTGATTGAGGATGGTGTTCCCGCGCAACGGCGCGGCGAGATAACAGCGGTGTTCGCCGCGATGGGTGAAATCCATCCTGATACGCCACACTGGTATCTGCCTCTGATCGGCGTCGACGCGATGATGCAGGGGCGGGGTCTGGGAACGGCGCTGCTGCGCCAAGTGACAGATCAGTGTGATCGCGAACAGTTACCGGCCTATCTGGAGGCCACCAGCCCCCGCAATGTGCGGCTTTACCTGTCCCATGGCTTTCGTCCGCTGGCGCCGTTGCGGATCGGCAGCTGCCCGCCCATCACTCCGATGTGGCGGGATCCGGTTTGATGTTAGCCGGATGACAATCCCTGGTTCTGAATGCCTCCGACCGCCACACAGATAGGATCGGTTGGCGCCGGATTTGAAGGGTTCGAGCCAAAAACCGAGGTTGCACCGGCTGGGAACCCCTGCGGTCATCGGGGACGTGCCACAGGTCTTGCGTTGCCAGCTGTTTTGGGTCCAGTATTCAGTTGACGTGTCTATGAAAATATTCGGGATGACTGCGATAGGTCTCCAATGACCCGTCAGGCTAAGCCATTGGGATATTGCGCAATCAATTCTTAGCGCGAACCACGCCCACAACATACGCGCGCTGGGCGATGTATAAATATGCTCAGCAGAGATAACGAACCCGCTGTCCCGATGTCCCCTCGTGGCCGACATGGAGTCCCATCCGCTACGGAGTTACAACATAACTAAATAACAGAAGTGTCTGGAGGAATGTATGGCAAACGCTCAATCGCTTTCGAAAACGCAAGCCGCGACTACGGCGAGCAATGGCGCATCCGCTGATGCGGTGCGGCAGTATGATGCCGTCGTTATTGGTGCGGGTGTTTCTGGTCTGTATCAGGTTTACCGCTTACGCGAGGCCGGCTTCTCCGTGCTCGGCATTGAAGCGGGCAGCGGCGTAGGTGGCACTTGGTACTGGAACCGCTATCCGGGCGCGCGTTTCGATTCCGAAAGCTACACCTATGCTTATTCGTTTTCGGACGAATTGTTGCAGGAGTGGAACTGGAGCGAGCACTTCGCGCCCCAGCCCGAAACCCTGGCCTATCTGAATCGCGTCGCCGACAAATTCAATCTGCGCCCGCTGATTCAGTTCAACACCCGGGTCAAGGCGGCGACCTTCGATGCCCAGGCGCACCGCTGGGATATTGTCACCGAGGCCGGCGAACCCATTCGTGCGCAATTCATGGTCATGGCCACTGGCCTGCTGTCGGCCACGCAGTTTCCCAATATCGATGGCATTGACAGCTTCAAGGGCAAGGCTCTTCACACTTCGCGCTGGCCGCACGATCCCGCTGGCCTCGGCGGCGATAAATCGGTGTACGAGGGCAAGCGCGTCGGCATTATCGGCACCGGTGCGACAGCGGTGCAGTTGATCCCACATCTTGCCGCTGGTGGGGCCCATCTGCATGTGTTCCAGCGTACCGCGAACTGGTGCGCCCCATTGCACAACGGACCCATCAAGCCGGAAGAACAGGAGGCACTGAAGGCCAGCTACCCGGCAATTCTGAAGCTCTGCGATGAAACCGTTGGCGCTTTCATGCACGAATTCGATCCGCGCTCGATCTTCGATGTCAGCGCTGAAGAGCGCGAGGCGCTGTTCGAGAAGCTCTACCATCACGGCCGTGGCTTCGCGCTCTGGCTCGCCAATTTCCACGATGTCATGACCGACATACGGGCCAACCGGCTGCTGTCGGATTTTGTGGCCCGGAAGATTCGCGAGCGGGTCAAGGATCCCGCGGTCGCGGCAAAGTTGGTGCCGACAACTCACGGCTTCGGCCAGCGTCGGGTGCCCATGGAGACCAACTACTACGAGGTCTACAACCAAGACAATGTGACCCTGGTTGATATTCGTGAAAACCCCATCGAGCGCATCACGCCAACAGGCATCAAGACCACAGCTGCGGAGTACGAGCTCGACGTGATCATTTTCGCGACGGGTTTTGACGCCGGCACCGGCGCCATTTCGCGGATCGATATCCACGGGCCGGACGGTCGGTCGATCAAGGACAAGTGGTCGCGCGAGCTGAAAACCTTCATGGGCCTGCAGGTCAGCGGCTTTCCCAACATGTTCATGCACATCGGCCCCCATGCGGCGTTCTGCAACATTCCGCGTTGCGCGCAAGTGACTGTCGACTGGGTAACGGATTTGATGGGCTACATGCGCGAGCGCAACCTCAATGAGGTGGTGCCGACGCCTGCAGCGGAAGCGGCGTGGACTCGCCATGCCGAAGAAGAAGCCGACAAGACGCTGCTGAGCAAGGCCGACAGCTGGATCATGGGCAGTAACATCCCGGGTAAACCCCGCGCGTTGCTGCTGTACGCAGGGCCGGCGCCGCTGTTCCGGAAAAAGTGCCGCGACCTTGCAGAGAGCCAATACCAAGGCATGGAGCTGCGTTGAAGCCCGCGGAACGCGGAAAACTGCGAGCGCCAAATCGAATTTGGCGCCTGCTTCCACATTCCGAGGGCGCTGCCCCGCCGCTCCCTGCCGACCTTTGAGGAAGGCGCGCCCTTGTTTACTCGGCTAATTTGGCCGCCGCCGGTTTGCCCTTGAATCGCTTGCGCACGACGACAAAGAATACCGGGACGAAGAAGATCGCCAGCACGGTCGCCGTGAACATGCCGCCGAACACGCCGGTGCCGATACCGTTTTGACTGGCGGAGCCTGCGCCAGAACTGGTGACCAGGGGCAATACGCCCATCATGAACGCCAGTGAAGTCATCACTATTGGCCGCAGCCGCAGGCGCACCGCTTCCAGGGTGGCGTCGATCAGATCCATGCCCTGGGCTTGCAGATCCTTGGCGAATTCGACAATCAGGATTGCATTCTTGGTCGCCAGGCCGATGGTGGTGAGGACGCCGATCTGGAAGAAAATGTCATTGGGCAGGCCCCGCAGCATGACCGCGAGCACCGCGCCAATGACGCCCAATGGCACCACCAGCATGACCGCAAAGGGAATGGACCAGCTTTCGTACAACGCAGCGAGGCAGAGAAAAACCACCAGCAGTGAGAGCGCATAGAGGAGGGGTGCCTGGGAGCCCGACTGGCTCTCCTCCAGCGACATCTTGGTCCACTCGTAACCGATGCCCTTGGGTAGCTGTCTCGCCAGTTCAGTCATCGCAGTCATGGCGTCACCCGAGCTATAGCCGGGCGCTGCTTCACCGAGAATTTCTACCGATGGGACGCCGTTGTAGCGCTCCAGTCGTGACGGGCCTATCACCCAGTGGCCCGCTGTAAACGCCGACATGGGTATCATTTCACCCTTGTCGTTGCGGACGAACCAATCCTTGATGTTTTCCGGCAGCATGCGGAAAGGCGCATCTCCCTGCATGAAGACTTTCTTGACCCGACCGTCGTGCACAAAATCGTTGACGTACTGCGATGCCCAGCCAGTGGAAAGGGTGTCGTTGATGGTGGTCAGGGATACGCCCAACGCGTTGGCTTTCTCCTGGTCTATGTCGAGCTTGTATTGCGGGCTGTCCTCCAGACCGTTGGGGCGTACCTTGGCCAGCCGCGGATCCTTGGCGGCGAGAGCGAGAAGTTGATTGCGTGCCTTGATCAATTCTTCGTGGCCGAGTCCGACGAGATCCTTGAGCTGCAAATCGATACCGGTGGTGTTGCCGAGTGCGCGAATGGCGGGTGGTGAAAACGCGAAGCCGACGCCGCCCTTGATCTGACTGAAAGCGGCCATCGCCCGCTTGGCCACCGCCTGCACGCTCATCGACTCGTCGCCGCGCTCGCTCCAGTCGTGCATCTTGATAAAGGCCTGGGCGTTGTTCTGGCCGCGACCGCTGAAACTGTAGCCGGTGACGATATAGACCGAGGCGACGGTATCCTTCTCCTTGTCGAGCAGGTAACTCTCGACTTCCTTCATAACTTTCAGCGTGCGCTCGAGCGTGGCGCCCGAGGGCAGCTGCAGGGACGCGAACATCAGCCCGGCGTCGTCATTGGGCAGGAAGCCGGTCGGCATTCTGACAAACAGCACGCCGACAGCGACGACCAGCACCGCGTAGATCAGCAGATAGCGCAGTGTCTTGCCGAGCATGCGTGAGACCACATTCTGGTAGCCGCGGGATGCGCGTTGGAAGCCGCGATTGAACCAGCCGAAAAAGCCGCGCTTTTCGGCGTGATGGGTCGCGTCGATGGGCTTCAGGAGGGTAGCGCACAGCGCCGGCGTAATAATCAGCGCCACCAGCACCGACAGCACCATTGCCGAGGCGATGGTGATCGAAAATTGCCGGTAGATGCCTCCGGTAGTGCCCGGGAAAAAGGCCATGGGCAAAAACACCGCCGACAATACCAAGCCGATACCGATCAACGCGCCCTGGATCTGGCCCATCGATTTGCGCGTCGCGTCCCGTGGCGACAGGCCTTCCTCACTCATCAGCCGCTCGACGTTTTCGACGACAACAATGGCGTCGTCCACGAGCAGGCCGATTGCCAACACCATGCCAAACATAGTCAGTGTGTTGACTGAGAAGCCGGCGGCGGCGAGGATGCCGAAGGTGCCGAGCAGCACCACGGGAACGGCAATGGTGGGTATGAGCGTGGCGCGGAAATTTTGTAGAAACAGGTACATGACCAGAAACACCAGCACGATGGCGATGATCAGTGTCTCAACCACCTCGGCGATGGAAACCTCGACAAAGGGCGTAGTGTCATAGCCGAAATCCAGCTCCATCCCTGGTGGAAAAAAAGCCGATAGCTCCTTTAGCTTTGCTTTCACCGCCCGCGCCGTTTCCAGCGCGTTGGCGCCGACGGCCTGACGCACCACCAACCCGGAGGCGGGCAAGCGGTTGAAGAAACTGTCGAACTGATAGAACTCACCGCCGAGATTGATGCGCGCGACGTCTTGCAGACGCACCTGGGAGCCGTCGGGATTGACCCGCAGCAGCAGTCGCTCGAACTGTTCCGGCGTCCGCAACATGGTTTGTGCCATGACAGTCGCGTTGAGCTGTTGTCCCGGGAGGGATGGTCCGCCACCGAGTTCACCGGCGGATACCTGGACGTTCTCCGCGCGTATCGCTGTTGTAACATCCTGCGGCGTCAGTCCAAAGCTGTTCAACTTGTTGGCGTCCAGCCAGATGCGCATCGAATACTGCGAACCGAACAACTCGACCGCACCGACACCGGTGATACGACTCAGCGGCTCCTGGATGTTGGCGGCCGCGTAATCGGACAGGTCGTACCTGTCCATGCTGCCATCGCGAGATACGAACGCGATCACCATCATCACGCCGGTGGCGGCCTTGGTTACGCGAACTCCTTGCTGCCGCACCGCCTCGGGCAACAGTGGCAATGCCACCTGCAACTTGTTTTGCACCTGAACCTGAGCGATGTCCGGGTCGGTGCCGGCGCGAAACGAGATCTGGATTTCGGCGATGCCGGCGGAATCGGCCTGGGAGGAAAAATAGAGCAGGTTGTCCAGGCCGGTCATGCTCTGTTCGATGACCTGCACCACCGTATTTTCGACGGTAGTGGATGACGCGCCAGGATAGGCCGCGCGAATAGCCACTCCGGGCGGTGCGATTTCCGGGTACTGCTCGATCGGCAATTGGGTGATGGCCAGGCTGCCGCCCAGCATCACCAGAATGGCAATTACCCAGGCGAAGATGGGCCTATCGATAAAATAGTTCGACATCGGGGCGTCTTCCTTCAGTTGGCCTTGGCATCACCGGTAGTAGTGGGTGCGCTAATCGCACCGAGGCTGGACGGCACTGGCTTGACCTGGGTTCCGGGTCGGGCTTTTTGCAACCCCTCAACGATGAGGCGGTCGCCCGCCTTCAGTCCGTCCGCCACTAGCCACTGATCGCCAATCGCGCGGTCGGTCTTCAGCACTCGTTGCTCCACCTTGTCCTCGGCGTTAACGACCAGAGCCACTGCCTGCCCGCTGTGGTTGCGGGTGATGGCCAGCTGGGGGGCGAGAATGACATTGTCGCGCACCCCCTCCTGCAGGCGAGCGCGGACGAACATGCCCGGCAACAGGAAGCGCTCGGCATTGGCGAAGGTCGCACGCAGCGTGACACTGCCGGTACTTTGCTCGACGGTGACTTCGGAGAACTCCAGCGTACCCGGGTGGCCGTATTCCGAGCCATCGTCCAGGGTCAGGCGCACGACACCCTGGCCGGTCGCGGTTTGGCGCAGCTCGCCGGAGGCGAGCTGGCGGCGCAGGCGCATCAGCTCGTTGCTGGATTGAGTGAGGTCAACATAGATGGGGTCGAGTTGCTGAATCACCGCGAGCGGCTCCTCTTGCTCTGCCTCCACGAGGGCACCCTCGGTGACAATCGACTTGCCGATACGCCCGGAGATGGGCGCGGTGATATTGGTGTAGCCGAGATCAATGGTTGCTGTTTGCACGGCGGCCTTGGCGACTTCGACATCGGCGCGGGCGCTGCGCAAATCGGCGTCGGCGACGTCATAGTCCTGCTGGCTTACCAGTTTGCGTTGCAGTAAGGGCTTTAGGCGCTGCTCCTTGAGCCGTGCAGTGGCTAATTGCGCCTCGGCGCGGGCCAACTCACCGCGGGTTCGTGCCAGCGCCGCCTTAAAGAGCGCGGGATCGATCTGATACAGAGGCGCGCCAGCAGTTACTTCACTACCCTCGGTAAAAAGCCGCTGCTTGATGATGCCGCCGACCTGCGGGCGGATCTGGGCCATGCGCACGGCGGTAATCCGGCCCGGTAATTCCATGCTGGTGGCCACGGCTTGCGGCGCTAGCGTCATCACACCGACTTCAGGCATCGCTGGCGGTGGCGCGGCGGGCTTTTCGCCACAGCCTGAGAGCACCAGTATTGACAAGAGCAGCGTTGCAACGAAACGGCTTGATTGATCGGCGGAAAGCATGGTGGCCTCTGGGTGCTGGAACGGCCCGCTGGACAGTAGCGGACGCGGGCGACTAGGATAATAAAGTGACCGCCAAATCTTAAATACAAGCGTGGATGTATGCAACACAGGATTGGTGGCTGCTATCGCTGCGGCCGCTAGTCCATTCAGTTGAGTGGAGACGATTTATCTTCCGTGTTTTAGGTGAAATATGGGCTATAGTCAGAAGTGGCTGGGGGTGCTTTGGGGCCGGACAAGAGGCCGCGCCTTGACCAAATAAACAGGCAAAGTAAACATACAGCGGTGTAGGGTCGGGATCGACGACGATGGCCAGAAAGACAAAGGAAGAAGCCTTCGAAACGCGCAACCTGCTGCTGGACGCGGCGGAGCGGGTATTCCTTGAGCAGGGCGTCTCGCGCACCACGCTGGCGGATATCGCGGCCGCTGCCGGTCTGACGCGGGGCGCGATCTACTGGCATTTCAAAAACAAGATCGATCTGTTTGAGGCCATGTGCGAACGGGTTCGCCTGCCCATGGAGTCCCTCGCTGAAGCCTGCGAGAGCGAGGACGAGCCAGATCCGCTGACGCGCATCCGCGATCTTGCCGTCATAGCGCTGACCGAAACCGTGCGCAACCCCCGTCGTCGCCGGGTGCTCAGTATCATCCTCCATAAATGTGAGTTCGGTCGCGGCATGGAACCCTTGTTTCTGCGTCGGCAGGCCATTCACATGGATTGCACCAGCCGCCTCCAGCGCGGCTTGACCAACGCCGTCACCAAACGGCAATTGCCCGTCGATCTCGATACTCGCAAGGCGGCGGTGATGCTGCACGCCTACATCAATGGCCTGATTTCGAACTGGCTGTTCATGCCCGGCAGCTTTGATCTGGAGCGCAGCGCGGAGGATTTCATGGCAAGTTATTTCGCCATGCTGGAGGACGGCAGCGCGCTGAGGATCAAACCGAAGAACGCCGAATCGCGCAAAGACCGCGCCAATCGCGCCGGCTGACCGCACGATCCCGATCTCAATGCCGTGCGGGCGCTTTCGCGGAGGCCGGCGATCTTCAACATCTTTCAAAAGCTGCCGCCGCGCAGACGGGGCTCGCCCAGCCCGAGACTTGCGTCCAGGCCCAGGTATCGGGTTTACTTCAGCCATTTGCAATTACAGAGGGCAGCTTAACCCTGCGGGCAATCCACAGATCGAGTCGAACTGAACTATAAAGACGAATGGGGATGACTTGTGAAACGTATTCCAACCAAATGGTTTAACCGTGTATTGTCCGCCGTGGACTCCGCGCAAAGCCAGCGGGAATTATTTGCTGTCGCCATGGGAATCAAAAAACAATTCCATTTTGTCGGTATGGGTTATGGCGTGGTGCAACCGAATTTTTTCCAAAACGAAATGTATTATCTCACCTCAGACGAAACCGATGCTTGGAAACAGACCTATATCGAAAATGCTTATTGGAAGCGAGATACCCGTCTCATCGTCGCGCGTCAAACCCTCATGCCAATTCGGTGGGGCGAGATTGACTGGCCAACGAATTCCATTTTGAGTGAACTTATGGATGGGATCTTGGATGGTGGGGCCTTAGATGGCGTAACCATCCCGGTGCATGGGCCTAATCAATTTTTTGGCTTCCTCCATTTCACCTTCAGCCGTGATAAAAGAAAGAACGGCAATTGGCTGGCCTACATTTATCCCTTCATCGTCGCGTTGGCTCAACACGTCACCGTAGCAAATCACGCGTTGATCAAAATAGAAAAGCAAGGAACGTATCCCGCCGTCTCTCGGCTTAGCAAAGCGCAACGCATGTGTCTGGCTTGGGCCGCCGAGGGCAAAACCACCGAGGACATCGCCAAGATACGCCATGTCTCCGTATCCACAGTCAACAAACATCTGGATGCCGCGTCCATTTTGCTGAACGCCAATAACCGAACTCAGGCTGTCGCCAAAGCCGTCGACAGAAGCCTGATCGCCTTTGAATATAAGAAAAAAGCCCAGGTTTTCTATTTGTAATAGGGTCGATTATGTAAATTTGAAGATCATGCTTGACATCGTTTTGTAGCATTTTATTTTTAGACAATTTTATCAGTAGCTTGCAATTTTTTTGAAAATAAGGCGCCACTATAACAATAAAATAATTATGCCATTGTTGCGCCGCACACCTTTCTTCTAGGATTACCCCACGTCTTTTTCTCGGTACAACACCGCGACTTAAGCCTAAGGCCTTGCAAAAAAGGCTTGTCAAGAAAATTTTATGAACGATTAAAACCGCGGAAAGTTCATGATGAGTAACCTGGAATACCGCAAACCGTTGGCCGCGATTATAGCCAGACGTTCGGTTGCGATCACGGTGGGCATCCTGCTGTTACCGGCTCTATTGCCGCTAAAAGCCGCTGCGGCCGGCAGCCTGGCGACGATTGAGCAGATCGGCGGCGGATTCACTGCCACCATCGATCAAATAGGTGATGGTCACAGCGCGTATATTCGCCAGATCGGAGCACGCGGTAGTTCAGGCGCCGGCAACGGCAGCGCCGACATCAGCCAAAGCGGGATTGGGCAATTCGCGGATATAAGCGTCGTTGGCGAACTCAACGAAATTGCCCTTCACCAAGGGCAAAGCGACAACAGCGCCACTATTGACCTCATTGGCAGCAACAATCGTGTCGGCATCGAACAGGATGGCTTGGCGCAAAACTTTACTGCCAGTTTGTCCGGCGACAACAACGCATTGGTCACCACACAGACGGGCGAATTCAACGATGTAATTTTCGACATCAATGGTAATGGTAATCACGTTAGCCTGACGCAAAATGGCAACCATGATTCCGTTAACATCCAAATCGATGGCGACCATAATTCCCTTACTCACGAACAGAATGGCGACAACCTAACCTACAGCTTGGAATTGATTGGCGACCACAAAAGCATTGCGGTTACTCAGAATCAAATTTAAAACCGAAATCTCTCGCTGGTACTGATTGGCCAGTGGAGGTTGGGGGTGCAGAGCAGTAACGATTGGCTTGCGGTTTTTAGCTGATCGAGTGGTGCGGCAGCAACGTAGCGGCTAATTATAGCGATGATGTTTCTGCCGGTAGTTGCTGAAGCCGGTAGTTGCTGAAGCGGGTAGTTGTTGAAGTGGGTAGTTGTTGAAGTGGGTAGTTGTTGAGGTTGATTGAGAAAGTCACATTATTAAATTCATGCTTAACAGAGAGGAACGCACAATGAAACTCAAGCAGAACATATTAAAAGCAGCCATCCTGGTCGCACTCTACGGCGCGGCAGGCACCGCTATGGCGGCGGGCAACGTTTCCGATATCGATCAAGCCGGATCGGGCAACAATGCCAGCGCGTCACAGACCAACAGCGCAAACCCGATGTATTCGGATATCGACCAAACCGGCGACAACAATACCGCAAACACAGTACAGGACGATTCCTGGTTTTCGACCGCGACCATAGAGCAAGTAGGAGACAACAATACCGGCAATATCAGTCAGACGAATATCAGCGATGATTCTTCTGCGGTTATCCGGCAGCTCAACAGCAACAATGACGATGCTACCATCGTTCAGAATTCCGGATTAGTTAGTACGGCTGAGATTCTTCAAACCAATAACAACTTCGGCGTTGGTAACACGGCTACGATTAACCAGTTATCCACGTTTAACAGTGAAGCTGTTATCGCGCAAAACAATACCCAAGGCGACGTGGCTCTCATCAATCAAACAGGCGATGATCATTATGCCTCGATCCTGCAGGATGATTCTTGGTTCTCCACCGCCGAGATTAATCAAGATGGTCAGGCCCATTACGCAACCATCAGCCAAGTCGATGTAAGCGACTTCACCACTGCTGAAATTAATCAGTTAGGCAATAATCAGTGGGCATCCATCGTTCAGGATACCGCTATTGCCTCTAGCGCACTGATTAATCAGGATGGCGCTGATAACGTGGCAGAGGTCTATCAGCATGACGTCGGCTTTTTCCTTGATGCTAACATCGATCAGAACGGCACCGATCTTTACGCCAGTGTTGATCAATCCGGCAGTTGGAACAATGCGACGATTAACCAATCGGGCTCCCTGAATGAAGCGTATATCGATCAATCGGGCGTGGGTACCGGTGTCAATCCGAATAACGCGACGATTGACCAGCTTGGGACCGGCGATTGGGCCTCCATTAGCCAGTCTGGTGGTGCCGGTAACAATGCCAGTATCTATCAGAACTAAGAGTGGTTGATGCGTCAGTAGCCGTCAACCGTTCTGCACCTGCAATGTCCATGCAATGGGTAATCATTCAGTGGGCAATAATGCAGTAGCTTGGAAATAGGCAATGCGGTGTCAGGCTGATGGTTTAGCTTGGTAAAACCAGGGGAGGGTTGGTGACAGCCCTCTCCTTTTTATCCGGAGTTGTTGCCATGCATCGTTACTATAATGGCCATGCTCTTGCAATTCGATGGATCCTGTGCGCGCTAGCCGCCGGGTTTTGGCTGGGCAGCCAGGCGCAAACCTGTAACCCCCATCTCCCTCAGCAGGAGCAGCAGACCGTGCGGAAAAGCGCTGATAACAACCGGCAAACCATCGTGCAGAACGGTAAACGCAACCAAAAAATTATCGAGCAGACCGGTGAGGACAATGCGTTAACATTAAGCCAAACCGGCGACGACAATACCGCTGGAATAACGCAAGCCGGCACCGATAACGCTGCGACAGTCACCCAAGCGGGCGATTGCAACCATAGTGGGGTAACCCAGTCCGGCAACAGCAACCGTGCCGTAATCACGCAAACCAGTGGCGCCAATCAGGCCGTTGTTCGCCAGAGCAGTCAGTGATAGCTGGTCAATGAAAGCTTGCATCACTGGGATTGCGCTGCTGAGTTTGTCATTGTCGTTGTCACCGGCAATATCACCGGCATTGTCACCGGCGTCGCTAGCGGTGGCCGCCGAGCCTGCTCCCGAATCCAGTACCGAGCCGAGCTTTGAAATCGGTGGGCTGGTGGTGGATCAAACCGTATCCCGCGTCGGCCATTTGTTTTATGAAGAATTGATCAACGGGTGGGATGTTCCCGATTATTCCGGCACTGTCACCGTCCGCGAGCGCCCCGACGCCCTTGCTGGCAATATCGTATGGGTGGAGGTGGACGATACCATCCTGTTTCAGGAGAGGATGGGAACGCGCGTCACCGGCATCGAAGAGAAAGCGGAGCTGGCGCGGAAAATTGTCTACAACTATGTTCAGATGCAGAAAGAAAGCTTGCAACAACTTGAGGTCTATTAAATGCGGTTTTATCTGAAACCCATTGCTAATTCGGTGCTGATGCTGGCGCTCATTTCCTCGGTTCAAGCGACGGAATTGGTGCATCGTTTCGAAAATCCCAGTTTCGGTGGCAACCCCAATAACGGTACGTTTCTGCTGAATCAAGCAGACCAACAAAACAAATTCAAGGATCCGTCCGCGAAAAGCCAGCAGCAAAAAAGCGAATTGGAAAAATTCAAAGATAAGCTACAGCAGTCGATTTTGAATAAGATCGCTCAAAATACAACTGCTGACCTGTTTGATGATAACGGTAATATCGTTTTGGGTTCTGATCTTAGTTTCGATCTCGACGGCGACGGCACCAGTAATTTTTCTATTGCAGTCGACGCGGTCCCGGGCGCTGATGGCAACGTATCCATCAACATTAGCGACGGTATTTCTGAAACCATCCTGACAATACCTGCTGCTACCTTATGAATTACTTACTGACCAAGCAGGGTTTCCAGGCTTTACCGCGATGTGTATTTCTACGTCGATATGCGGCTATTTTGTTGGCGACGGCTGTAACGGCCTGTTCCACTGCCTATCAACCGGTTGCGTCGGACAAAGCGGTGCTTGACTACCATTCCGTGGCTTCCGACCTACTGCGGGCGTTGCCGCCGCCGCCCGAGCCCATCGTGGTCGCTGTCTATAAATTTCGCGATCAAACCGGGCAATACAAAAGCAGCGAAAACCTCGTGCAGTATTCCACCGCGGTGACTCAAGGCGGTGCCAGCATGTTAATTCGCGCCTTGGTAGAAGCTGGCAACGGCAAGTGGTTCAAGGTACTGGAACGTGAAGGTCTAACCGATTTGTTGAACGAGCGAAAAATCATCAGCCAAACCCGGCAAATGTACGCCGACGCCAATCAAGAGAGCAACAAGCCCAGTTTGCCGCCGCTGTTGTATGCCCCTATTTTGCTGGAAGGCGGCATCACCGCCTATGAAACCAATTTGCTCACCGGCGGGGTAGGGGTTCGTTATTTTGGCGTGGGTGCTTCCAGCGAATTCCGCCGGGATACGGTCACCAGTATGCTGCGCGCCGTTTCGGTAAAGAGCGGCGAAGTTCTTAATCATGTCGACTCCCGAAAAACCATATTGTCCACGCAGTTGGATTCCGGCTTGTTTCGCTATATCGAGTTTAAGCGATTGCTGGAAATCGAAGCTGGGGTAACCAGCAACGAGCCGCCGCAAATGGCGGTCATGGAAACCATCGAAGCCTGCGTCTACGGCATGATCATGGAGGGGTTGATCAAGAATTTGTGGACGCTTGAAGACCAAAGCCAAGTAAAGCCGTTAATCGAGGACTATATCAAGCAACGCGACACCGAGATGATGGCGGAATTCGATGAGAGCGGACAGGTCGTTCAGGTTAAGCCGAAAAATAACGAACTGCCCAATTCATCAGTATCCAGCAATTAGCCCGGTTGCCAAGTTGCGCTAATTGCCTCAGTTGACCGCCCGCTGGCTGGCTAAGGCCGCGTGAAGACCCCCATACAGACTGCCGCCCAACACCAACGTGCCGCCGATAAGGTGCGCGCGGGTGATGACGTCATCGAGAATTGCCGCCGATAGCACAATGACGTAAACCGGGATCATGTTGGTGTAAAGCGCCGCCCGCGTTGGTCCAATCAGCTGTACGCCCCGATTCCACCACAGCAGCGCGAGCACCGTGGGCCCGATACAGATAAACGCGAGCGCGAGGACGACAGCGCCGTTGAGCTGCGGAGTGATCTGCTGGGTGCCTTCCCATAATGCCGCTGGCACCGCGAATAGCGGCGCGACATAGAGTCCGATGGCGGTGGCTTCCAGTACGCCCAGGTCGCGCATCAGGTGTTGCCCGAAGATGCCATAGAGGCTCCAGGCGAGCACTGCCGCTAGCACCAGTAGATCGCCGCCGTTGAAGCTGAGCTGGTAGAGCGTGGATAGCTCGCCCCGCGTCAGGATCCAGCCGACGCCGAGGACGGTGATGGCGGCGGCAGTGGATTGATGGCGGTTCAAGGCTTCGCGCAGGAACAGCGCGGACAGGCAGGCGGTCGTCAACGGCGTCAGCGCATTGATCAATCCGGCGTTGATCGATGAGGTGTGGCGTAGGCCCAGGTACAGCAGCACCTGAAAACCGATCACGCCGGACAGCGATGCTGCCACCACCAGCGGCCAGCTGCGTATTTTAGCTACCAGGCCAGTGATGCCGCGGAGGCGCATGAAGCCCCAAAAAATCAGCGAGCCGACCAGCGTTCTCGCCGCGACAATGAACCAGGGGCCGACGTAGCTACCGAGAAAATGGCCGAGCAGCATATTTCCCGCCCATAGCAGCGCGGCCAGGTTCAGCCAGAGGATGGCCCGGCTGTCGTTCAGCATCGGCGATCGGCGTCATTGCCGAGGATGTGGCAGGTCGCGGTCCAGTTGCGGTGGGCGCGGGAAAGGGAGAGGGCCGCTGGCTCAGCCAATGGCCGGGCCGCCCTTGTCGACCCAGGTCTTCAGATCGAAATACTCGCGCCAGTGCTGGATCTTGCCGTTGGCGTCAAACTCGAAGATACCCAGCACGGGCAAGCGGTCGAGGTTCTTGTCGGGGAAGCCGAAACTGTCAAGGCGCTCGGTGACCACCCGCGTCGCATCGGCTACGACAGTCAGCAGTTCGAACCGGCAACGGGTGGCCGCGGCGAAAAAGCCTTGCAGAAAAGCGCGAATTTCGCTCTGGCCGGTAAGTGGCGGCAGTGGCATGTTGTGGTATACCGCGTCGGCACTCATGAAGCCGAGTACGGCCTCAACGTCGAGGCGCTCCCAGGCGGCACAGAAATCCCTGACGGTTTTTTCATTGGTGGTCGCGGACATGGGGTTTTCTCCTTATATTTCGAGTTTGATGTTCTGAGTTTAATGCGCAAGGTCGGACGAAGCTGGCCGCGCCATCATACGCTGCCCCGCTCCGGGGACGCTGCGATGAAAAGCGGGGCCAAGGTTCAGCCCAGTATCCACAGCCAAGCTGGCAGAGTGAGAAAAAACAGCGCGGTGGTCGCGACCAGGATGGCGGCGAGCATTTCGGTATCGAGCTGGAACCGCTCGCTCAGGATCATCGTCGCCATCATGGTGGGTGTCGCCGCCAGTAGCACCGTGCTGCGCAACGCGGCTGACTCGCCGATGGTTGCCTCGCCAATGGCGAGAACCAGGGCCGGCATCAGTAGCAATTTGAGCACGGCCGCGCCCGCAACCACTTTCCGATAGCGGATCACCCCGGCGATCGACAGCGACATGCCAACCGTCAGCAGCATCGCGTGCATGGTGGTGGCGCCGAGTCCCGCCGCGGCTACCTGCAGCGGCGCCGGCAGCTGCAACCCGAGCCGGTTGAGCGCGACCGCCAGCACGAAGACCCACACCGGCGGCAGCAACAGAAACGTGCGGATGAAGCCGGCGAGATCGGGCTTGCCCGCCGCGGGATCGCTGCGTGCCGCGATCCACACCCCGAGAATCCAGAACAGGGGGGATACGGCAAGCAGGTCGACATAGATCGCATAGCGGGTCGCGGCAGCACCACCTTCCGCCTGCAGCAGCGGTACGCCGAGGGAGATGATATTGGCATAGGCGCAGGCGAGTATCAGCACGGCGAATTGCGGCTCACTCATGCCGCGAGCCAAGAGGTAACGGCGGGCCGGAGCCAGTAACGCCATGATGGCGAGCGCGCCAGTGGCGAACAGCAGGGGTGCGGCGACCATCTCGGTTGACAGCTCCACTGTTGGAATCACCGTGAGAATCAGCGCCGGGTAAAACAGATTCAGCACCAGCAGGCCAATGATGCGGCGAACTTCCCGGTAATCGACCCCGCCGGGTTCAACGCGGCGCCACAGCGCGCCGAGGACAATGACCACGGCGCTGGGGAGCAGGGCCTCGCTGACGATGGTTAGCGGGGGGCTGGACATTGGGCGGTGACTCCAGTGATGGGCTCCAGCCTTTGCTGACGCTCACGGGGGGACTTGATTAGAACCTTATAAAATCCTGCTGCAAAATCCTGCCGCGCTCGGCATTTTGGACAGGTTCTCAGCGGCTCTTTCGGCGAGGAAATCGCAGCGCGGCGATTGTACAGAGCGGTGCCTGTCTGGCCTTTTAGCGGGGCATCTGCTACGGTTGAGCGTCGAACAAGAAACGTCACGCAACGCCCTGATCGTCATTCTTTCACAGCGGGCAAGGCGTTCAATATCCAGCGGGATCCAGCAGGGGGAGTCAGTCGCCATCATGGTGAAAATTCGTGAGGGTTTCTTTGTGGTGCTGGCCCTTGCCGTGCTCCTCACCGGTTGCGGCAGTGATCCGCAGGCCAACCCAAAGGCGACGCCGCAAACCCACGCGCTGGCGACGGTCACCCTGAATCTGGAGCAGGTTCCGCTGATTTATACCACGACCGGCTCGATAGTGTCCGACGAGCGGGTGGATATCAATTCGCGTATTCCGGCCTATGTGCGCACCATCGCTGTCCGTGAAGGCGAACGGGTCGCCAAGAATCAATTGCTGGCGACGCTGGATAGCCGCGATATCGAGGCCAATATCCGCAGCGCCGAAGCCCGCCGTGATCAGGCCGTCGCCGCGGTGCGCGATGCGGAAAAGGACTTCGCCGATGCCGAGAACCTGTTTGGCAAAGGCGTCATACCCGCTACCGCGCACCGCAAGAGCGGTCTGCAACTGCAATTGGCCCGCGACGAACTCGCCGGCGCCGAGGCCGCCCTCGCTGGCACCCAGGCGCAGCGCCAGTACACCCGCATCCTAAGCCCGGTCGCCGGCATGGTGGTTGCCCGCCACCAGCGCAGCGGTGATCTGGCATCCCCGGGCACGCCGCTGATCACGGTGGAGTCCGACACGGCTCTGCTGTACGAAACCTATATCGCCGAACAACGGGTCGGTGATATCCACAACGGCGATGTGGTCGAGCTGCGTATCGATGCCCTCGGTCAGACCTTGGCGGGTGAGGTGGTGCGCTTGGTGTCTTCCGGCAACCCGGTTACCCGCGGTTTTCAGGTCAAGATTTCCCTGCCTCCCAGCCCGGGACTGCTGCCCGGCATGTTTGGTCGCAGCCGGTTCGTCATCGGCCATAAACCAGCGGTGGTGATTCCCCGCCCGGCGCTGGTGGAGCGCGGCGGGCTCGATGGCGTTTATGTGGTCGGCGACGACCGTCAACTGAGGTTCCGCTGGGTGCGCAGGGAGCAGGCGGTGGGAGACAGCATTGTGATCCTTGCCGGCCTCGATGCGGGTGAGACTATTGTCGCCGCGCCGACTGTCGCCGTTCGCGATGGCGACCTGCTGGCGGCGGGGCAATAGCGTCTTGTTTAAGGATGCTCTGAAAAAGTCCTTCGACCATTCGACAGGCTCATGGCTCAGGACGAACGATAACTCACTGATTCCATTCGTGGTGAGTCCTGAGCCGGTCGAAGGGTCGAACTATAAATGGAATCAGGTTGTTCAGAGCCTCCTTGAGGTTTCAATCAGCCGCCACCGGGCGCACTAACCATGGCTGATTCGCCGCTCAATTCCGCCGGCCGTACCGCGAGCATCTTCGTCGATTCGAAGTTGACGGTGCTGTTCGTCGTGTTTGTGCTGTTGCTGGGCCTGCTGGCGGCGGCCAATACGCCCCGCGAAGAAAATCCGCAGATCGTGGTGCCCGGCGCCGAAGTCACCTACCGCCTGCCCGGCGCCTCGCCGGGCGAGGTGGAGCGCCTGATCGTCGCGCCGATGGAAGCGGTGCTGCGGGAAATCGACGGCGTTGATCACACCTTTGCGGTGGCCGCCCAGGGCATGGGACAGATCCAGGTGCAGTTCGACGTTGGCGTCGACGAGGATGCGGCGATGACCCGCACCGCGCAGCGGGTCGCTGCCAGCCGCCATCTGTTGCCGGCCAACACCACGGAACCCTTGATCCGCAAACTGGATATCGACGACGTCCCCATCGTCACCGTGTCGTTGGCCTCCAACAGCTATGACGATTACGCGCTACGCCGCCTCGCGGAGCGCATGGCCGAGCGCCTGAGCACCATCGAGCAGGTGTCGGTGACCGAAATTCACGGCGGCCGCAACCGCGAAATTCGCGTCAACCTCGATCCCGCGCGTATGCAGGCTTTCGGCCTGACGATGAATGAAGGCATCAAGATGCTGGCGGCGAGCAATATTTCCGCGATCGTCGGCAGCCAGGTGGGTGGCGGAGAAAATCTCAGCGTCTATCTGAAAGGACAGCTGACCTCGCTGAACGAGATCCGCCACTTGCCGCTGGGCGCGCACGCCGGCCAGATCATCTATCTTGACGACATTGGCGATGTCATCGATGGACCCATCGCCGAGCTCGACCATGTCACCCGCCTCGGCTTTGGCCCGGGTGATCCACGGTTCTCGATCCGGGAGACCAGTGGCGAGATGGCCGCGGTGACGCTGTCAGTGGCGAAAAAGCCCAACACCAACGCCGTGGTCGTCGCCGGCGAAATACTGGCGATGGTCGCCAAGATGAAAACCCAGTTCGTCCCCGCCGATGTCGAAGTGGTGACCACGCGCAACGATGGCAAGGAGGCCGATAGCACCGTCAACAGCCTGATCTTCGACCTGCTCATCGCCATCAGCGCGGTGCTGCTCGTGCTGGTACCCTTCCTGGGTATCCGCCAGGCCATGATTGTGTGTCTGGTGGTGCCGCTGGTGCTGTGCATTACGTTGGCCATCGACATGCTGATGGGCCCCACCATCAACCGCATGTCGCTGTTTGCGCTGATTCTCGCCCTCGGCATGTTGGTCGATGACGCCATCGTGGTGATGGAGAATATCCACCGTCACTACGATCTCGGCACGCCCGGCGACCGCCGCCTGGTCACCGTGCTCGCCACCAATGAAATCGGCAAGCCGACCACCATGGCAACCATCACCATCATCCTGGTGTTCTCATCCCTGAGTCTTGTCTCGGGCATGAATGGCGAATTTTTCCACCCCATTACCTTTAACGTTTCCGTTGCCATTGGCGCCTCCCTGTTGGTCGCCTATGTGGTCGTGCCCTGGGCCTGCAACCGCTGGCTGAAGCAGGGTCCGCGTGGACACGTTGATACGGTTACTGAGCCTGGCGCGCTGTATGGTTTTTATTTTCGGGTGATTACGCCGTTCCTCGACAGTGGCCGCCGGCGCAATCTGCTATTTGTGCTGGTCACTATCGCCATTCTGGCGTCCTTTGTGCTCCCTGCCTGGCAGTTTTTCCGCCCGGCCGGCGTTGGCGGCCCGCTGTCCTACGGTGGCGTCGGTCTCGCGATTATGCCGAAGGACGACCGCAACACGTTCAGCATCAATATCGATATGCCGGAGAACACACCGCTGGAGACGACCGACCGGGTGGTTCGTGAATTCGGCGATGTGCTGCGCCAGCAGTCGCTGGTGAGCCATTACCTGACCTTCGTCGGCATCCCCGGCGTGGTCGATTTCTCCAGTCAGGTGAGTGGCGGCAGCAATCGGCGCGGCCCCCACGTCGCCGAAATCAGGGTCAATCTGGTGGACAAGACGCTGCGCCGCACCGAATCCATGCGCGTGGTGGAGGCGCTGCGCGAGGCGACGGCCGCCATCCGCGCCCGCAATCCCGACATGGATGTACGCTTCATGGAATCACCGCCCGGCCCGCCGTCATCGGCGATTATCCTGGCGAATATCCACGGCAGCGACCCGGCGGTGTTGCGCGCCATGGCGGCGAAGGTGAAGCAGCGCTTTCGCGAGACCTATGAAGTGGTTGATGTCTTCGACACCGCGATCGCCGACATCGATCAGATCGATATCGTGGTCGACAAGGAAAAAACCGTACTGTCTGGCGTTACCACCGCCGATATCGAACAGACCATCCGCGGCCTGATGGCGGGGATTGTGGTCTCCGAGGCGCATATTCCCGGCGAGAAGAACCCGGTGCCGATCCGCATCAAGGTACCGCGCGAGACCGAGATCGACCCGACGCTTCTCGACCGCATCTTCGTCCGCAACCAGAAGGGCGATGCGATCCCGCTGTCTGAACTCACCCAGGTGGTGAAAACCCGCATGGAGCGGCCGATTCAGCGCAAGGACAACGAGCAGGTAACCTACGTCGGCGGCAATGTGTCGGCAAAAACCGCCCCGGTCTACGCGATTCTCGCCATGGATAAAGATCTGAACGGCATGGCGATAGCGGGCGAAAAACTGGTGACTGACAACCTGACGCTGAACCCGGTGCTGCCCAATACCCTCGATGGCTATCAGTTGCTGTGGGATGGGGAGATCCGGTTAAGCCTGGATGCGTTCCGCGAAATGAGCGCGGTGCTGGGGGTCGCGCTGATTATCATTTTCCTGCTGCTGGTGGCCAACTATAAATCCTTTCTGATTCCGGTCATCGGCATGACGGCGATCCCGCTCGGACTGGTCGGCATTTTTCCCGGCCACTGGATCATGGGCATTCCCTTCAGCATGACCTCGATGATCGGCACCGTCGCCCTCGCCGGCGTGGTCATCCGCAATTCGCTGCTGATCATCGATTTCATTCAGGATTATCAGCGCCAGGGCCATGATCTGAAGGAAGCGGTGAAGCTCGCGGGGGCAGTACGGCTGCGGCCGATTCTGTTGACCGCGGCGGCGGTGGTGATCGGTACCATGATCATGTATCGCGATCCGATGTTTGCCGGGCTGGCGACCTCGCTGATTTTTGGCACCACCGCCTCGACCACCCTGACGCTGTTGGTGCTGCCACTCATATACTACCAAGTGGCCAAGCACCGTCCCGACTGGGGTAGGGCTCCGGTGGCCATATCGGGGGAATGAGTTGGCGGCGCAACCGGTGAATCCCATGACGACCAAACGACTGATTATTGCCATCACTGGCGCCACCGGATCGAGCTATGGCATTCGCCTGCTCGAAGTGCTCGGTGGCATCGCCGGGATCGAGACCCACCTGATCCTGTCGCCGGCCGGCGCGCTGACTGCCCGTGAGGAGACCGGATGGGATCGTGAAGCCATTGGCCGCCTGGCCGACGTGGTGCACAGTCACCGCGACATCGGCGCCAGTATCGCCAGCGGTTCCTTTCTCACCGATGGCATGGTCGTCGCGCCCTGCTCCATGCGCACCCTGGGCGCCATCGCCAACGGCCTCTCCGACAACCTGATCAG
>JBPPNE010000117.1:0-4076 GCA_051306415.1 Porticoccaceae bacterium | reverse complement strand
CCAACACTGGATCGACCCAAAGCTGGATCGGCGGAGGAATGTCTCATGCGTCATCGTCGTTTGCTCGTTA
Organism: Porticoccaceae bacterium; assembly: GCA_051306415.1. Classification (GTDB taxonomy): domain Bacteria; phylum Pseudomonadota; class Gammaproteobacteria; order Pseudomonadales; family Porticoccaceae; genus CBDDRG01. Next base: position 4,006 of record JBPPNE010000117.1, on the reverse strand, counting down.
TCGCAATCACAGTCTGCTTTGGCGTTGGCGTATCCGCAGTCGAAGCGGCGCCGAAGGTCGTCGTCATTTCGCTGGACGGTGCAAAACCCGATCTGGTGGAGGAGTTTTTGAAGACCGGTGTCATTGATCGAGATAAAGGTCTCGGCCGACTGCGCCGCCACGGCGTCCATGCGCTCGAAAATATCACCGCCACACCGTCCGTGACCGCTGTTTCCCACATTGCGATCGCAACCGGCGCTAGCGCGGTGCATAACGACATCACCGCCAACACATTTCACCCGGTGGCGGCGCCGATCAACACCACAATCAGCGGTTTCGCGGCGCCCATCGGCGGCTATCAGATCAATCCGCTCGGAATTTCCAACGCGCCCACTGCCGAGCCGTTGTGGGTACGGGCTCGGGCTGCCGGGCTGCATGTGGTGACAGCCACCTGGCCGGGCAGCGATGGCGCCGATATCCGCATTGCGGGAACGCTGGTGCAACCTGCGACCCCCACACGTACCAATGACTACACGCTGCCATTCGGCGCGTTCGGCGGACTAGGTGCGCAGGGTTTCACGCTAGTTGCGGCCGATTTCGGTGCGGCCAGTCAAGCATTGGTGGATCAGCTGGCCTTGGCCGGGTATGAATCCAAGAGCCTGGTGCAGGTGAGCGCAAACCCGCTCGAAACGCTTTATTGCTCGCCCATCACCTCATCGACGTGCGGCACCACGAACGCATCCGGTCGCACCTTGCAATATGTCATCCGCGTCGCGGCGCTCGACTCGACCGATGATGATGTCGTTAACTACGACGCCATCGTCGTGTTCGACGCCAATGCCGGTGTGGCCCCGGGCCCATTCTCTCTCCCTTCCACCGGGGCCGCTCATCTCACCGCCGGTGGCGAATCGGGAAAATTCTTCTTTGAAGGCTCCGGCCAGCGCGTGGGCACCGCCTACTTCCTCACCGACCTGGCCCCGGATTTGAGTAATGTGCGCCTGGTTCGCTACGCGGCCAACTTCATTCCCCGCAATGCCCCCGTGCTCAACGTGGTGGATGATGTGAACACGAATGTCGGATTCTGGGCGCCGCAGCCAGACTTTCGTATCCCGGAACGCCTCAGTCCCGGCTTCACGGAATTCTCCGACCTCGAACTCGAAGCCGTCTACACGGATCAAGTAAAAACCTTCACCGCGTACCAGACGGCCGTCGCGCTGCGGGCCATCGAGGCCAATCCGGGCGCCAATCTTCTGATGATATATTTTGAACAGCCGGACGGCTCCGGCCACCAGTTCACGCTCATCGATCCGCGCCAAGCGACCAACCCGATAGACGCCGCCAGCGTTGGCTGGCCTGGGATTCCCGCTGGCGCCACGGGTCAGGATCGGCACAAGGTATTGCGTTACCGCCAGTACCTGCGCAACGCCTATGCGGCCGCCAACGAGGGCGTTGAGGCAATCATTCAAGCCCTCGGTGTGGACCACCGGGGCGAGCCGCTCGCCGATGTTTTTGTGGTGTCGGATCATGGCATGGCGCCGTTCCACACGGCGGTCAGCCTGTCCCGGCTATTGAGCGCTGGGGGCGTGGACACCACCGGCCTTGCGCTGCGCACCACCGGCCCCGCCACCCACGTTTATGTCAACCTGGCTGGCCGCGAGGCGGGCGGCACCGTCAGTGCCAACGACTATCTGGCTCGGGTCGAAGCCATCGCGGCCGCGCTCCGCAACGCCAAAGACCCGAGCCTGTTCTACAATCCCCGTGGCGTCGCACTCTTTACCCACGTCTGGACCCGTCCCACGGACTGCGGCAACCCGGGCTTCTGCACCAATGACGACGTTGGTCAGGACTCGGGCGACGTGGTGGCCCTTATGGCGGAAGGCTACAACTTCGATGGCACGCAGAATCCGCTGGTGCCGCGCCTCGGCGACGATGCGGCCACCACCCCGGTCTATTCGGTGCCGAACTTTTATGGCGCACACGGGCACGATTCCGAAGCCCGCTCAATGAGCGCCATCTTCTATGCGGCGGGGCCGAGCCTGAAGCGTGGCAGCGTAGTCCATCGCGTGAGCAATCTGGACGTCGCGCCTACAGTGCTGCAGATCCTCGGCGTGGAACCGGCTGATACGGTGGACGGCAAGGTACTCAAGCCCATTCTCAAGCGCGATCACTGACATGGTGGCCGGGTGGCAGCAGTACCCCGCGCAGAACGCCGCTACTGTAATGACTGCCTCACCGAGGGTGCTTGGACAAGATTGAAATCCGCCGCATTGCCGGCTTCACGTTCCGCTTTATAAAACAAGCCAATAAAGCCCCCAAGCGTGGTTTGACACCCGGAGCGAGTCTAGCTGCGCTATTGGTAAAGGGTTGGGCCCAGCGCTTCGGCCGTCCCCGCATCCCATTTTCGATAGAATGCGACCCCCTTAAAGCTCAGTCGCATGAGTTATCATGGGCCATATAGTGGGGTTGCCGGCCATCCGCTACCACTCGTTATCTATTCCAGGTTGCGTCTGCTGCTAGTTTTTCCAAATTATTTTTGTCGCCCCGGTTCTATTTCAATAACGATTTTACGTATCAACTACAGGAGAATCACTATGGATGTCGGCGTCGTCATGGCTTTTCAGAGCAGCCACAATCAGCCGCTGAGCGATCTTGAGATTTACCAGAAAGAGGTCGCCATCGCGGAACTGGCGGAGCCGCTGGGGTTCAACTCGATCTGGGGCGTGGAACACCACTTCACCAACTACACCATGTGTCCGAACCCGCTACAATTTTTGACCTACATGGCGGGCAAAACCAAGACCATCAAGCTGGGCACGGCCGCGCTAATCCTACCCTGGCACAAGGATCCGCTACGTATTGCCACCGACATCGCGATGCTCGACAACCTGTCCAACGGGCGGGTCATCGTTGGCCTGGGGCGCGGCCTGGGTCGGGTCGAGTACGACGGCTTCGGCGTCAGCATGGACAGCTCGCGCGACCGTTTCAACGAATCGGCGCCGATGATTCTGAACGCGCTCGAAACCGGCTTCATGGAGGCGCACGACGGCGACTTTTTCAAACAGATTCGCTGTGCCATCCGCCCGGCACCCTTCAAGAGCTTCAAGGACCGCACGTATATTGTTTCCATGTCGCCAGACACCGTCCCCCACGCCGCGCGCCTGGGTGGCACCATGATGACCTTCGCGGTCGGTCCCTGGAAGCAGCGGGCGAAGGACATCAAGCTCTACCGGGAGCTGTTCGAAAAACAACACAACCGCCCGGCGCCACCCACTTCGGCGAATATTTTTACCATCTGCGACAAGGATCCCGGCCGGGCCAAAGACATGGCGCACAAATACATGGGCGACTACTGGGAGTCGGCCATGAAGCACTACGAGATGAAGGGCGAGCATTTCGACAAGATAAAAGGCTATGAACACTATGGTCGCTCCGCCGTCGCCATGCGCGAGAATGCTGATCGGGTAACCGAGCAGTATGTCGAGCAGCAGATTTACGGCACACCCGAGCAATGCCTGGAAAAGCTCAAAGGCATTGAAGACATCGTCGGGCCGCTGGAATTGAACGGCTTCTTTACCTTTGCGGGCATGGACTATGGCTACGTCAAGGACAGCATGACCCTGTTCGCGGAGAAAGCGTTACCCGCGCTCAAAAAATGGCAGTATGTGGGTAACGCGGCCTGACGTTTGCCGAGTCAAACTTGCGGAACATAAAAGGGGTGGCGGGAAACCGCGCCCTTTTTTCATGCGACCGCCTTATACCATGTCGTGGCCGACCCGTTATTCTTGACACCCAGCCCCTGCGAGGACTGAATCATAAAGATCATAGGGCACCTGCGTAGCGTATTTAAAATAAGAGTCTTCCCCAATCATGATGGGTAGATTAGCCTGCTGCCCATCAGAGATACACAGCTGTACAGCCAGATATTGGGCATCGCGAAGCCGTGGAAGGTGACCGGAGTGGAGGTCTCGCTGGCCGGATGAGAGGGAAGTGAGCGTCGCGGAGGCGGCCCGTTGGTGTGCCGCCAGTG
>JBPPNE010000116.1:0-10327 GCA_051306415.1 Porticoccaceae bacterium | reverse complement strand
TCCTGATAGGCGCCGACGAGAAAAACCGCCAGATAATATTCCTCGCCGTCTTGCAACGGATGCACCGACAGCGTGTTGCGGGCGCCCTCGGGGTGGGCAAAGTGGTCGAGCTTGCCGTCACAGTCGCAGGTCAGGTCGGCGATGATCGCCTCTCGCGTCGGTCGCTCGTTGAGGCGGTGAATTGGCATCACCGGAAACACCTGGTTGATGGCCCAGGCGTCGGGCAGCGACTGGAACACGCTGAAATTGCCGTAGTAGATGTCGGCGATCATCGTTTGCAGGTCTTCCAGTTCGGCCGGGATGCGGTCGAGGCCGGGCAGATAACCGGCGATGACCTGCAGCACTTGCAGATAGATATTCTCCGCCAGCGAGCGAGTGCGCAGGTTCAGCTCGTCGCGCAGAAATAGCTCCTGGATATGGCTGCGGTAGTAGACCGCGTCGTTATAGGCTTCCTGCAGGGTTTTCGGCGTAATGTTCGCCAGGGTCTCCCACAGATTGCGGACTTGCTCGTGACAGTCCTCGGGCAGCGTCGCGGGTAGCCGCGTCGGCGCGAAGGTGCTGGCGTCGAGAATGTTGAACAGCAGGATCGAGGTGTAGGCGACGGTCGCCCGCCCGGATTCGGTCACGATCACTGGGTGCGGCACGTCGTAGGGGTCGAGCGCTTCGGCGATCGCCTCGACGATATCGACGCAGTATTCCTGCAGGTTGTAGTTGCGGCTGTGGGCGTCGTTGCTGCGGGAGCCGTCGTAGTCGACGGCGAGGCCGCCGCCGAGGTCGAGATAGCCGAGCGGCGCGCCCTCGCCGATGATGTCGATGTAGTAGCGGCAGGCTTCCAGCGCGCCGGCGCGAATATCGCGGATATTGGGAATCTGCGAGCCGAGGTGGAAGTGCAGCAGTTGCAGGCAGTGGAGCATGTCCGCCGCCTTGAGGTCGTCGATGACCTGGATGATCTGGGTAGCGGTCAGGCCGAACAGGCTGCGCTCGCCGCTGTCGTTGCTCCAGTGGCCAGCGACCTTGGTCATCAGTTTCAGCCGCATGCCGATCATCGGCTCAATGCCCAGCGCACGGCTGCGCTCAATGATGATCGGCACTTCGGTGGGGGTCTCGATCACGAATACGCACTTGATGCCGAGCCGGCGGGCGCGCAGACCCAGGTCGATGAATTCAGAATCCTTGTAACCGTTGCAGATGATCAGCGCGTCGGTGTCCTGCAGGTGGGCGAGCGCAATGATCAGCTCCGCCTTGCTGCCCGCCTCGAAGCCGTGGTGGTAAGTCTGGCCGAAGCGCGCGATTTCCTCCACCACATGGGACTGCTGGTTGACCTTGATCGGGAACACGCCACGGTAGTAGTTGCGGTAGCCGGCATTGCGGATGGCGTCGGCGAAGGCCTCATTCAATTGCCGGATACCGGCGTCGAGAACGTTCTCGACCCGCAGCAGCAGCGGCACGTCAAGATCCCGTTGGCGGAGTTCCTCGATGATCTTCAGCAGCGAGGTATCGACGTGGCCACTGCCGTTCCCGTTACTGCTGCCGCTCGCCTGATTGCGCGTGCGCAGGGCGACTTCGCCGGCAGCGGAAATGTGAAAGTAGCCGGCGCCCCAGTCCTGGATACCATAGTGCTCGGACGCTTGCTCGATGGACCAGGGTGGGGATGACACTGTATTCAACCGATTGATCTCCCGATGGGGGTGGCCGGACTGGGTGATCCGGCCGGGGTGGAAGCGCACGGCCGGCAATTGCTCGGTGCGGACTGTAGAAAAAAGCTGCCGAAGGCAGCCAGCTTAAAAGGCGCTGCATTCTCCCGGTTTGGCGGAAGAATGAAAGCGCTTTCTGAATGGCCATTTTCCATTGCGTGACCAAAATTTGCTTGTGAGTCGCTCATTTTTGGATTATTTCTCGCGGGTGATGGGCACTATCATCCGTCTATCTGAAGTACGCAGGCTAGTCTAGCTGAGACCGCATTCAGCGATGCATTCAGGGATGTTGAATGCGTATTCCGCGTTGACCTTAGGGAGCAATTATGACAGCGCAATGGCAGCATACGGTGGTTGACGTCAGTCCGGACTGGATTGACTACAACGGCCATATGAACTTGGCATACTACGTCCTCGCCTTCGACAAGGCCACCGACGATTTCTACGACAAACTCGGCATTGGTCTCGATTACCGGCGACGCACCAACTGCTCGATGTTCACGCTCGCGATCAACGTCGATTATCTCCGCGAAGTATTCGCCGGTGACCAGTTGCGCATTTCCACCCTGCTGTTAAACAGTAACAGCAAACGCCTGCGTTATATCCATCAGATGTATAAAGGCGAGGGTGACGAGCTTGCGGCCACCAACGAGTGCCTGGCGATGCACGTGGACATGGGAGCGCGGCGGAGTACTGCTTTTCCGGACGATGTCCTCGCGCGTATCGTCGATAAATGGTCGGAGCATCGTTTGCTGTCGCCGCCCGCCCAGGCCGGGCGGGTGTTCGATGTGAAGATCCAGCGCGGCAACTAGAGTCCACTGGCTTCTATAGACGAGGTGTGGTGGGCGTCGAGGTGCGGCTAGCGCAACACCGCCCGCGTTGCCCTGATCGGATTACCTGTCGCGCCCCGGGGTCAGTTGATCCAGCAGTGTCGCCACCGTGCCCAGTCGATCTTCCGCCGTTGTCATCAACGCCGAAAACCTCAGTTCGCGGGCACCCTTCAGGCGATAAACCTGTGCCTGTCGTTGCACCAGATCGACGATGGTTATCGGCTCGACCAGCGTGGTTTCGCCAAATTCGACGACGCCACCCGTGGGCCCCGCTTCCAGACGGACAATCCCCAGATGCTCGGCCTGGAGCCGCAGGCGGGTGACTTCGAAGAGGTTCTTCAAGTGCGGTGGCAGCAGCCCAAAGCGGTCGATCATCTCCACCTGCAATTCGCGCAATTGGTCGTCGTTGCTGGCGCTGGCCAGGCGTTTGTAAAGGATCAATCGGGTGTGAATGTCCGGCAGATACGCGGCCGGAATCAGCGCCGGGATGTTGAGAGTGACCTCGGCGCCGTGGAGCGCGGTGATGGTTGTATCCGGGGTCTTGCCCGCCCGCAAGGCGGCGACGGCGCGCTCCAACAGCTCCATGTACAGCGCAAAGCCGATGCTGTGAATATGGCCGCTCTGCTCGTCGCCGAGCAACTCGCCAGCACCGCGAATTTCGAGATCATGGGTCGCGAGAGTAAAGCCCGAACCCAGGTGGTCGGACAGCGTGATCGCCTCCAGTCGCTTCTGGGCGTCGGCGCTCATCTCGTTGCCGTCTGGTGTCAACAGGTAGGCGTAGGCCTGGTGATGGGAGCGACCAACGCGGCCGCGCAGCTGGTGCAACTGGGCGAGACCCAGCTTGTCGGCGCGCTCGATGATGATGGTGTTGGCGCTCGGCACGTCGATGCCGGATTCAATGATGGTCGAGCACACCAGGACATTGAAGCGCTGGTGGTAGAAATCCGCCATTACCCGCTCCAGTTCGCGCTCGCGCATCTGGCCGTGGGCGATTTCGATGCGCGCTTCGGGAATGCTGTCGGCGAGTTCACGCGCGGCGCGGGCAATGCTCTTGACCTCGTTGTGCAGGTAGTAAACCTGGCCACCGCGGAGGATTTCACGCAGGATCGCTTCGCGGATCAGCCGCATCTCATGGGCACGGATAAAGGTTTTCACCGACAGCCGCCGCGCCGGCGGCGTGGCTATGATCGAGAGGTCGCGGATACCCCCCATCGCCAGATTGAGCGTGCGCGGGATCGGCGTCGCGGTCAGGGTCAGAATATCCACCTCCGCCCGTAGCGCTTTCAGCTTTTCCTTCTGGGCGACGCCGAAGCGGTGCTCCTCATCGATGATCAGCAGGCCCAGGTTGTGATAGCGGATCTCGCTGCCCAGCAGTTTGTGGGTGCCGATCAGGATATCCACAGTGCCGGCGGCGACCTGGGCAAAAATCTCCTGCTGCTCCTTGCCGCTGCGAAACCGCGAGATCATCTCGACGCGCACCGGCCAGTTGGCGAAGCGGTCGCGGAAGTTGTCGTGGTGCTGCTGGGCGAGTAGCGTGGTAGGTACCAGCACGACGACCTGTTTGCTGTTGGTTACCGCGATAAAGGCCGCGCGCATGGCGACCTCGGTCTTGCCAAAGCCAACGTCGCCACAAATCAGCCGATCCATCGGCTGCTCGCGCAGCATGTCGCCGCGCACGGCTTCGATGGCATCGAGCTGGTCCGGCGTTTCCTCGAAGGGGAAATCCGCGCTGAACGCGCGGTAATCCTCTTCGGGATCCTGGTAGGCAAAACCCTTGCGGGCAGCGCGGCGGGCGTGGATGTCGAGCAACTCGGCGGCGGTGTCGCGAATCTGCCGGGCGGCTTTGTCTTTTGCTTTCTGCCACTGCTCGTTGCCGAGACGGTGCAGCGGCGCGAGCTCCTCGTCGCCACCGCTGTAGCGGCTGATCAGGTGCAGATTGGCGACCGGCACATAGAGCTTGGTGTTATCGGCGTACTCCAGCGTGAGGAATTCCTGCGGCTCGTTGTCGAGGTTGATGGTCTGCAAGCCGCGGTAGCGGCCGACGCCGTGGTCGATGTGCACTACCGGCGCGCCCGGTCGCAGCTCGGTCAGGTTCTTGACTACCTGCTCGGCGTTTTCCTGCTCACGGGAGCGGCGACGGCGCTGGAGAATCTGGCGGCCGAAGAGCTCGCTTTCGCTGATCGCCGCGAGTGGCGGATCGGTGAGCGCTAGACCCTGCTCCAGCGGATACACCGTGATACCCAGCGGCTCGGTGCCGGTGTAGAACTCGCGCCAGTTGTTGATTTCGGTCGGGCGCACGCCGTGGCGCTTGAGCAGGTCGAGCAGTGCCTCGCGGCGACCGTAGGATTCGGCGCAGAACAGGATGCGATGGTCGCCCGCTTTGATCAGCGCGTGCAGTTTTGCCAGCGGATCCGTGGCGCGGGCATCGACACTGACATCGGCAAGCTTAATCGCCGGGAAATTGTGGTGACCCGCCGCGGGCGGCAACGACTGTTCGCACAGATCAACGCGCGGAAACCGCTTGAGCGCGCCGAACAGCTCGTCGGCCGACAGGAACAATTCCGCGGGTGACAGCAAGGGACGGTTGCGATCGACGCCGTACTCGTCGTAGCGGTGTTTTGCCTCGCGCCAGAAATCCTCGACCGCCACCTGAATGTCGCCTTCGGTGAACACTAGCGTAGTGGCTGGCAAATAGTCGAACAGCGTCGAGCAGGCCGAAAAAAACAGTGGCAGATAGTACTCGATACCCGCTGGCGCGGCGCCGACGCGGATATCCTGATACAGCGTGCAGTGCTTGGGATCCTGGTCAAAACGCAGATGCCAGGCGTCGAGAAAGTGTTTGATCGCGGCCTTGTCGAGGGGGAATTCCCGCGCAGGCAATAACTCCAGCGCCTGCTGTTTTTCCAGGCTGCGCTGAGTCTCCGGGTCGAAACTGCGCAGGGTGTCGATTTCGTCACCGAACAGATCGATTCGCAACGGCAGCGCCGCACCCATCGGGTAGATATCGATCAGCGCGCCGCGCACTGCGAACTCACCGTGTTCATAGACCGTTTCGACACAACGGTAGCCGGCCTGGTCGAGTTGCCGCCGCAGGCTGTCGATATTCATGCGCTGGCCGACTCGATAGACGAAGCTGTGGGCGGCAATGAACGCCGGTGGCGGCAGGCGGTGGAGGAGGGTAGTGATCGGGACGACCAGAATGCCCTGGTGTAGATTCGGTAGCTGGTACAGGGTGAATAGTCGCGCCGACACGATGTCCTGGTGGGGCGAGAATAGATCGTAGGGCAGGATCTCGCGATCGGGAAAATGCAGCACGGGCAGCTCGGCATCAGCGCGGAAGAACTGTAATTCGCTCTCCAGGCGCGCGGCGTCCTTGGCGGAGGCCGCAATGATCAGGGTCGGACCCTCGTGGTACTGCGCCGCATTGGCGAGCGCGAGCGCCTGGGCGGCGCCGTGCAGACTGCCCCAGCGGTACCTTTGGCCCGGTGGAGGGAAGGGCGTTGGGAGAGGTTCTGGGGGAATCGCTACGGACATCGGGAAGCCTGGGGAGCGAAAAGGTCGCGCTATTGTAGCGGTGCGCACCGGCATCGTCATTGCGGTGGAGGCTGCCGCGACGCTCTAGGGCCTGTCAGGGATGCCCTGAATAACCTAATTTCGCTCTTGGTGAGCCCTGAGCCATGAGCTTGTCGAATGGTCGAGTGGCCGGATCATGAATGGGCTCCATTTGTCCGGCGCTCACGGGCTTGTCACCCGCCCCTTGCAGCGGGCCCTTTTCGCTCAGGCGCAGCCAGTTGCCCAGCGTCTGCTTTGGCATGCCCAGAACCCGAGCTGTCACATCTGCGTCCTGCCCGTTTTTGACCAACCGGACCGCCTCCAGCTTGAACTCCAGGGTGTGCCGCGCGCGGTGCTTCGTATCGTCTTTCTTACCCATCGTCATCTCTCCGTTTGCTGCATTTGAACATCAACTATGGCGTACGTTTTTCGGGGGCAAGGTCAAGCTTGATTTCATCGATAGGTACTGGGACAATCTTTCGAAGTAGCCCCTTCACTATGAAGATGCCCTCAAGCTGTGATGGTTCTAGAATCCGGTTGTTCATACTTGCTTCCACCACACCGACTTTCGTTGGTAGGGTCTGGGAATTGAGAGGCGTGTGATTCAGGGAGCTCGGACTTACCTTCAAGATTTTGGAGATCTAGTATGGATGAAGTTTGGATTCATCCCGGTCTAGCTGCATCCCGGTCTAACAAAGGGTTATAGGAAAGTAGGTAGGCGTATACTTCCATTGGCATAGGAGGCCGTATGAAGGCAGTTATTTTCGCGGGTGGTTTTGGTACCCGAATCAGTGAGGAAAGCACTGTTAGACCAAAACCGATGATTGACATCGGTAACCGCCCAATTCTTTGGCATATCATGAGTATTTATGCCGCTCACGGCATTACCGAGTTCGTCGTTTGCTGTGGCTATAAGGCCCACATTATTCGTGAGTACTTCGCTAGTTACTTCTTGCTTAACTCCGATATAACGTTTGATCTGCGCAACAACGAGATGAAGGTCCACCGCACCAATGCCGTCCCTTGGGCAGTAACCTGCATTGATACGGGTGAAAATACCATGACTGGCGGACGTTTGAGGCAGGTTCGCGATTTTGTTGGCGACGAGACCTTTTGCTTGACCTATGGCGATGGTGTCAGCGACGTTGATATCCGAGCGAGTATCGATTTTCACCACAAGCACGGCAAGTTGGCCACCATGACCGCGGTGCAGCCCCCGGGGCGCTTTGGCGTGTTCAACTTGCATGCTGATAGCGCCGTGGTCGAGTCATTTCGAGAGAAACCTACGGGTGATGGCGCTTGGGTCAATGGCGGTTTCTTCGTCTTGGAGCCCGGCGTATTTGAGCATATTGATGGTGATGATACGGTTTGGGAACAGGAGCCGCTAGAGCGACTCTCCCGCGCCGGCCAGTTACAAGCTTGGAAGCATGACGGGTTTTGGCAGCCGATGGATACATTGCGAGACAAAGTATATCTCGAAACCCTCTGGACCAAGGGTGATGCACCCTGGAAAATTTGGGAGTAGGCAGGGGAAGTAGTGAGGGTCTAGGCATACACGGACGCACTTTTACATGGCAATCTATGACTATGCGGTGATTGGTGGTGGTGTGGTAGGCCTATCTGCGGCACTGCAACTCACAAAAAAATTTCCCGATGCCCGCGTAGTGCTTCTGGAAAAAGAGGAATCGCCAGCGCTGCATCAGACGGGTCGTAACTCCGGCGTCATCCATTCTGGTATCTACTACAAACCGGGGAGCTACAAAGCGCGTTTCGCTAAAGCCGGTGCTGCTTCCATGGTGCAGTTTTGCCAGCAGAATGGCATACCTTACGATGTCTGCGGCAAAGTGATCGTGGCGACCAAGCCCAGCGAATTGCCGCTCCTCGATAACCTGTTCCAGCGCGGGCAGCAAAATGATGTTCCCGTAGAGAAAATCTCTGCCGCGCAGGTGGCGGAAATAGAGCCACATGTGAAGTGCCTTGCGGGTTTGCGAGTAAAATCCACAGGTATCACCAGTTATCGTCAGGTTTGCGTCGAGTATCTTCGCCAGATCAACGCGGCTGGCGCCACCGTCAATTTTCGATGTGAAGTCAAAAAGATACATGAGCGCGGGGCCGTTCAGGTCATTGAGACGTCAACCGGCGAATATCAGTCCAAGTTTGTCATCAACTGTGCGGGACTCTATAGCGACCGTATCGCACGGGCGTCAGGCACCGATCCCAACATGAAGATAGTCCCCTTTCGGGGGGAGTACTATGAGCTTGTTCCTGAGCGGCGCCATCTGGTTAAGACGCTGATTTATCCGGTTCCAAACCCCGATTTCCCCTTTCTCGGTGTCCATTTTACCCGCATGATTGACGGCAGTATTCACGCTGGGCCCAATGCTGTGCTAGCGTTTGCACGAGAAGGTTATTTCAAGACAGACTTCAATTTACGCGACTTCATGGAGACTATGTCCTATGGCGGTTTCTGGAAGCTGGCTCGCAAACACTTGGGTGATGGACTCATGGAAATGTATCGATCAGTGAGTAAAGCGGCGTTTACGCGCAGCCTGCAGCAGATGATCCCAGAGATCCGCGCAGACGATCTGGTGACCTGTGCGTCCGGGATTCGCGCCCAGGCGCTTACGGATGACGGTAGTCTGGTGGACGATTTCCTGCTGGTTCCCGGTCGCAATACGTTACATGTATGCAATGCGCCATCACCAGCGGCAACCGCCTCAATCGAAATTGGCAAGGAGATCGTTCGCCAGCTCCCAGCGATGGCTGGCGAGCGTGTGCTCCCAGCATAGTTCGTCCTCAATCAACCCAATGAGAGTCCATTGTTCATGAAAATACTGGTTACTGGCACGGAAGGCTACCTCGGCGCTCTACTTGCACCGCTGCTCGCTAATCGGGGCCACGAAGTGACGGGGGTGGATATCGGTTATTACCGCAACGGCTTTCTCTATAATGCCAACACCGATTTGCCGAAAACGTTGATCAAGGATATTCGTCATCTGACACTCGATGATCTTGCAGGACATGATGCTGTTGTCCATATGGCGGAGTTATCCAATGATCCAGCCGGCGAGCTCGCGCCGCACATCACATACGAAGTCAATCACCAAGGCTCCGTGCGCCTTGCTCGGATGGCCAAAGAGGCCGGTGCCAGGCGCTTTATTTATATGTCGTCTTGCTCTGTCTATGGCGTCGCTGACGGCGACGAACCAGTAACCGAGGAAACCCCCAGCAATCCTCAGACAGCCTACGCCATCTGTAAAACGCTCAGTGAGCGGGATATTCTGCCCTTGGCCGACAGCACTTTCTCTCCCACATTCTTTCGCAATGCGACTGCATTTGGGGCGTCGCCACGCCAGCGCTTCGATATCGTAGTGAATAACCTGTGTGGGCTCGCATGGACAACCGGCGAGATCGCAATGACCAGTGATGGCACCCCATGGCGCCCATTGGTACATGGCTTGGACATTGGCAAGGCTATCTGCTGTGCGCTGGAGGCGCCGATTGATGCAATTCATGGCCAGATTTTGAACATAGGGTCCAATGCCCAGAATTATCGGGTGCGTGAAGTCGCCGAAATCGTCGCGAAAGCATTTCTGGGCTGCAAGACCACGTTTGGCGCCCAGGGTGCGGATAACCGGAGTTATCGCGTCAGCTTTGACAAGCTTGGCAAACATTTGCCAGCGTTCAGTTGCGACTGGGATGTCCCGAAAGGGGCGCGTCAGTTTTATGAGCTGTTCAAAACCATTGATCTGACCAGGGATGACTTTGAGTTTCGCGGCTATACCAGACTCAAACAGCTTCAGTATCTGATTCGTACTGGCCAAATTGATGAGAATTTTTTCTGGAAGACCAATTTCTGATTCGCTAGACCTTCATTGAGGCGAGCAATACTGGTTTAACCCTGGTAGCTGCGCATCGCTAACTGCACATCAAAGGGATTCTCATGGACAACACCAAAGCGCCTTTAACAAGCCAGCCGAGTCAGAATGCTGCTAGCCGGGCTCCGAGCCAATGTCGGGGATGTGGTGATACTCTTGATCACGTCTTTGTTGATCTGGGGTTTTCGCCACTGGCTAACTCTTATCTCAAGGCAGCGGAGTTGAACGTCGCCGAGAAGTTTTATCCCCTCAAGGTGTTTGTCTGCGAGAGTTGCCTGCTCGTGCAGCTTGAAGAGTTTGAATCGCCCGATCATATTTTTAGTGACTACCTGTATTTTTCCAGCTTTTCGGCGAGTTGGGTGGAGCATGCGCG
>JBPPNE010000115.1:0-4573 GCA_051306415.1 Porticoccaceae bacterium | reverse complement strand
GTCTCCGCGCAAACCCGCGTCAGCGCCGCCGTCAGCGTCGTCTTGCCGTGGTCTACGTGACCAATCGTCCCCACGTTAACGTGGGGCTTCGTACGCTCAAACTTTTCCTTTGCCACTGGCTATACTCCTCTTTCATATCAGGGTCAGTGATTCCGCTGTCAAACATCGCCCCAAGCCTGAACATCGGGAGATAGTGGAGCTCATAACCGGATTCGAACCGGTGACCTCTTCCTTACCAAGGAAGTGCTCTACCGACTGAGCTATATGAGCCTCTAACCTGCCTGGGCAGCCCTGGAGCGGGTAGCGGGAATCGAACCCGCATCATCAGCTTGGAAGGCTGAGGTTCTACCACTAAACTATACCCGCACAAACCACCACAATTATCTTCGAACAGCAATCGGGCACCGAAAACGCAGTGAGCGTCTTGAATAAGATTTATAAAGGGGGGATTCATTTACCGCTTAGCCACCCAGCCCTTGACCCGTGAAATCATTCCCTGTTCGCCGTCACCACCGGACGCACACATCGGAGCCGGTAAGCGTCGCTGACCGAATATCCCAGCACCTGTCGCCACTCGCAAGCGACGGCATAGGCTGGTGGAGGGGGGTGGATTCGAACCACCGAAGCTCGCGCGTCAGATTTACAGTCTGATCCCTTTGGCCGCTCGGGAACCCCTCCGCAAAAGGGCGCATATTGTCCTAGCCTAGCCAGCCCCTGTCAACACCGGACTTTTAGTAGAGGTGAAGGCTGGCTGGATAGCCGGCGCAAAAAACAGGAGAAAGTGGAGCTGGCGAGAGGAGTCGAACCCCCGACCTGCTGATTACAAGTCAGCTGCTCTACCGACTGAGCTACGCCAGCACTGTCACAATAGGCACACAAAAATGGATGCGCGATTCTATTGGAACCGGATGGTGGAAGCAACAAAGTATCGCCCCGTGTGCTGAAAACCGGCGAAGTTTATTAATGCAGCACAAATTTGGACCTGATCTGGCGTTAAGGCGCCGAACTCTGGACACAGGCCCGCGCTGCCTCAAGGCGAAGTCCTGGGTACGCCCCCTTCATCGCCGTTGCGGCTCTTTCCACCATGTATTTTCCTGCCCCCGGCGGGAAATCTACCCAGGCCACACCGTCGCTGGACGCAGTGTGAATTTTGGCGTCATAGCCCTGCAATGCCAGTTCTTGCTGCCATTTCTCGGCATCCTTCAAAGTAATATAAAGTCCCAAAGAGATGCTGCCCTCCAGCTCGCCCTCCGCAAAGACAAAGTGATCAATTCCCTTGTCCCTCAGCCTCTTTAACTGCTCCGCCTGCGTCGTTGGGGAAGCTGGCGCTGGAAGGTATACCCAAATTCTGGGTTTTGTTTTTTTGTCCTGCGTCCGCACGTTGGCATTTACTCCGATAACAGCTAATTCACGAGCCAGCGCAGCGGCGTCGCCCTCCATCGCAAAGGGGCCAAGAGACCAGCATCCACGGGCCACAGCGGCCCGTCCAAACGCGGCCCCAGACTGTATCGATTCACCCTCTTGATGCTCAGCATCACCAACGACGGCTGCGGTTCGCTCTAAATTGGGAGCCTGGATATGGAATTGTGCAGTAGCGGCATCCTGATCACTGGCGCTCGCCTGCTCCGGCTTAGACGCAGCAACGGACTTATGCTCCGACAACAAAAATAGCTGAGCTCCTCCCGACTCACGGTCTCGAACGGCCCCCGCGCTCGCTATCTGCGTTTGCTCGGGCCACTGTTTCTGTTGCGCGTCAAACCAGTAAAACGCGACCCCATTGAGCACCAGGGCAATAAGTACCAGCCATTTTGTCGGCAATCGCATCAGGGCAACGCCAATCCGAGTCCATCCAGAACCAGATCCGCGTCCACCACTACATTGCCGTCGATCAGCTTCGCTAAAATCGCCGCATCCCCCCCGGTGAGGATTACTACGGGAGCACGCTGCTCCCTGCGGGTCTGCTGAATCAGCGCGATAGCCATGGCCATGCAACCGTGTAACACGGCCTCCCGGGTGTCTGTGCCCGGGGACATCCGGGCGACCACACACTCGTCCACTTTAACCGCACTGGTTCCGGCGTAAAGCGCGCGCTGCATCATGCGCAGACCCGGCACGATGTATCCGCCCAGGTGGCGGCCAGCATCGCTCAAAATATCCACCGTTATGGCGCTACCTACATCCACTACCACGCAAGCACCTTCGATCTTGCGCCAAGAAGCGAGCACAGCCAGCCAGCGATCCACCCCAAGCGTTGCCGGCAGTCGATATCCGCAGGTGACACCGCCCACCTGCGCGCGGGCGACAGCGAATTCCGCCTCTAATCCAAATCGGGATTGAGTCCAGGTCGATAGCGCTCCCGCCAATACCGGGCCGGCAACATTCGAGACTCGTACGCGCTTGACCGCGGATCCTTTCGGCGCGATCACCGACCAAGAGTCCGGTGAATGAGAAGCTGTGCCGCTCTCGACGTGTCCTCCGAGAGCGGTCAATCGCCACTTGATGCGGCTGTTGCCAATATCGACATCAAGGATCACCCAATCCCCCGCAGGCTGATCTCACCCCCGTGGAATTCTTGCTCCTGCCCATTTACATCCAGACGAAGTGCGCCGTTGGCGCCGACACCCAGAACCACGCCCTCAACCACTTTTAGCGGAGTCGATACCCTTACCCGGGCGCCACTGTACGCATCGTAACGCTCCCATTCATCACGATAACCGGCAAAGGTAAGTCGTGGGTAAGTGTGAAGCACCAGTACTAGTTCCGACAATATGGCCGCGGCCAACACGTTGCGACTAGGCGCCATGTCCTGTAAATCCGCCCACGGCTGACCGATATCCGCCGCAGCACTGATCGGCATCGCGACGTTGATTCCGATACCGACGACAACTCGACAAGAGCCCACTGGATCACCGGTCATTTCAAGGAGGATACCGCCAAGCTTGTGGTGGTTCCGCAAAATATCATTTGGCCACTTGAGGCCAAGCTGCCCAACGCCAGTATTCGCGAGAGCTCGGTACGCGGCCACTCCCACTGCCAGACTCAAGCCCTGGAGGGTAGCTGCGCCGTCCTCGAAGCTCCAACCGACCGACAAGTACAGATTTTTGCCAAATGGACTCACCCATTGCCGCCCTTGGCGACCTCGCCCCGCGGTTTGCATCTCCGTGATCACTGCCAAACGTGCCTTGCCATCGGCCATCTGGTCACGAACATAGGTGTTGGTGGAGTCAACCGTCTCGATCACGGCTAACTCCGTCAGTAGATCGCGCGCCATCACTGACATCTGCCGCCATATTCTTTCCCGGTCGAGCACTTCGAGTCCACCCGGTATGCGATAGCCTAAACCCTTCACGCGCTCAATCACCACCCCGAGTTGAGTTGCGCGCTCAACATGCTTCCAGACCGCAGTACGACTGACGCCCATTGCGTTGCCCAAGGACGCACCCGAATGAAACGCGCCATCTGCGAGCACCGAAAGCACCTGATGTAACGAAGTCGCCATGTACTAACGCATCAGTTGACCAACATTGTTGAGGATAAAGACCGAACCCAGTCCCAACATTACCACGGCAAAAAGCTTTTGCAGTACCGCTCCCGGCAGCCGATGCGCAAGCATGGCGCCCAGGCCCGCAAAAGGGGTACTAGTGAGGACGATGCCCAAGAACGCCGGCACATACACATACCCCCAGGCTCCTTCAGGAAGCACCGACTCGTCCCATCCGCCATAAACATAGGCTAGCGTACCACTCACCGCGATGGGAAAACCCAAAGCCGAAGACGTAGCCACCGCATGCCGTATATTGACGCCACACCAAGACAGGTAGGGAACCGTCAGTGATCCCCCACCAATCCCGAAAATACCGGACAAAAACCCAATTCCAGTCCCAGCCGTTAACTTCCCGATGGGTCCTTGCAATGATCTTCGCCCTCCTGAGGCTTCCGCCAAGCCCATCCTCACAGCAACAAAAAGTAGGAACCCCCCGAAACAAAACTGCAACTCGGAGCCACTCAGGGAGGCCGCAAACAAGCCGCCCCCAAAAGCACCAACGCACAGACCCGGTACCATCCAGAGCACCACGAACCAAAGCACTGCCCTGCTGCTGTGATGGGTTGTGATAGCACTGATTGATGTCACCAAAATGGTAGCCAGCGAGGTGCCAATCGCCATATGGGTCAACACTTCCGGACTAAAACCATGGGCGGCAAAGCTATAAATTAGCACCGGCACGATAACTGCCCCGCCACCGATACCAAACAGCCCTCCCAAGAGTCCGGCGACAGCCCCGATGATTAGGTATAGCAGGTAAGCTTGCATCGCTCGGCGCGCCCCAAAAGCCAAAAAGAACATCACCCGCAGAGATTGTCACCTTTGGGAAGAGTCTCGCATGTTCGCTGTCAAAATACATAAGACAACGCTTGCACTGGAGAGAATTGCTTTATTTTACTTAGAACTTATCCGTAAATAATGTTTATCTTGAAACGCACCTTTCGGAACGCGATTATCCCAGCCGCAAGATGGTTGAGCGCGAGGAAGCTGCGCTCAAGTTTCTCATAGCGCACCAGCAGCTTGCGAAAA
>JBPPNE010000114.1:0-4844 GCA_051306415.1 Porticoccaceae bacterium | reverse complement strand
CCGCCAATTCCACTGCTGCACCAGGATCCGTATACGCTGCTGATCGCGGTGCTGCTGTCGGCGCAATGCACGGATAAACGGGTCAACCAGGTAACACCGACGCTGTTCGCCCTTGCCGACACTCCTGCGGCGATGGCTGCCCTGCCCGCTGCAACCATCCAGGCCATCATCCGCCCCTGCGGACTGTCGCCACGCAAGGCCGCCGCGATCAGCGCGCTATCGCGCATTCTGATCGAACAGCACGATGGCGCAGTGCCAGCGGATCTGGCCGCGCTCGAAGCACTGCCCGGTGTTGGCCACAAGACCGCCAGCGTGGTCATGTCCCAGGCCTTCGGGCAACCCGCCTTTCCGGTGGATACCCATATCCACCGCCTCGCGCAGCGCTGGGGGCTGACCAGTGGCCAGCACGTTGTGCAAACCGAGCGCGATCTCAAACGGCTGTTTCCCCGCGCATCCTGGAATGTACTGCACCTGCAAATCATCTACTACGGCCGTGAATACTGCTCCGCGCGCGGCTGCGACGGCACCGTCTGCGACATCTGCCGCACCTGCTTTCCCCGCCGCAGGACGCCTTTCACCGCCAAAAAGGCCTGAGGGGGCGCCAACGGCAAGCGCTGGCTGACGACCATCGCGACGGAGTTTGCTATTCTTCGCGCCGGAAACACAGAACGCACCCAGAATCATCCCAATGACCATTCTCTACGGTATCAAGCAGTGCGACACGGTGAAGAAGGCCCGTCAGTGGCTCGACGCACACGCCGTTAGCTACCGCTTCCACGATTTCCGCGTGGACGGTCTTGACGCGAGTCAGATCGCCGGCTGGATCAGGGCGGTGGGCTGGGAGACCCTCGTCAATCGCCGGGGCACCACCTGGCGCAACCTCGACGAGCAAACCCGCGCCCAGCTCAATGGCGCCTCTGCCATCGCAACCTTGCTGGCGCAGCCGACGCTGATCAAGCGGCCTGTGCTCGATCACCGCGGCAGCACCAGCGTCGGTTTTGATCCACGCCACTATCAGCAACTCCTTCAATCCAGCAACTCCTGCAATCCAGTAACTCCTCCAGCGCATAACGAGTAATTGTCATGACAGCACTGTATAGCGTCGGCCTCGGCATCGGCACCCAGAATCACCAGGGCAACTGGCTCGAAGTGTTCTATCCGCAACCACTGCTTGGGGCGGCGGAGAGCGTCGCCGGCGCGCTGCGCGCTGCGCTCGATTATCGGGGTGACAACTGTGTCATCGCCCTTGATGACGCCCGTCTGGAAGCCCTCGCCAGCGCGCTCGACACCCAGGGTGAAACTGCGTTGGCGGCGGTTGCCCGCTCGTTGCAGGGCTGCGCGCGTCCAGCGGTCGCCACGGTATTGGCGGAAGATCGCGCACCGACCTCGGTGCCCGAGGCCTATCTCAAGCTACACCTGCTCTCCCATCGCCTGGTCAAACCTCACACCACAGTACTGACCGGAATTTTTGGCGTGCTGCCCAATGTCGCCTGGACCAACGAAGGCGCCATTGACCTCAGCGAGCTGGCCGCACGCCAACTGCAGGCGCGTCGCGCCGGCAAGACCTTGAGCGTCGATTGCATCGACAAATTTCCCCGCATGGCGGAGTACATCGTGCCCTCAGGGGTGCGCATCGCCGATACCGCGCGGGTCCGCCTCGGCGCCTATATCGGCGAGGGCACCACCATCATGCAGGCGGGTTTTGTCAACTTTAACGCCGGCACCGAGGGCCCCAACATGATCGAGGGCCGGGTCTCCGCCGGTGTCTTTGTCGGTGCGGGCTCGGATCTCGGCGGCAGCAGCTCCACCATGGGCACGCTGTCCGGTGGCGGCAATATCGTCATTTCGGTAGGCAGGGAGTGTCTCATCGGCGCCAACGCTGGCATCGGCATTCCCCTCGGCGACCGCTGTATTGTCGAGGCGGGACTGTACATCACGGCAGGCACCCGCATCGCCGTTCTCAACGACCGCCGCGAAAACGTGGGCGAAGTCAAGGCGCGGGATCTCGCCAACAAGCCGGACCTGCTGTTCCGCCGCAACTCCGCGACAGGCGCGGTGGAGTGCCTGACCAACAAATCCACCGTTGAGCTGAATCAGGATCTCCACACCCACAACTAGCCGCGGGTGCAAACACCGACTGAGTGCTGTCATGACCCCGCTTTCCCCCACACTTGCACTGGCCTGCGACTTGATTCGCCGCCCCTCCGTGACGCCCACGGATGCCGGCTGCCAAACCCTGATGATAGAGCGCTTGCAAGCGCTCGGCTTCGCGGTCACTCCCTTGCCGCACGGCGATGTCGACAATTTCTGGGCGGTGCATGGCGACAGTGGACCCTTGCTGTGTTTCGCCGGCCACACCGACGTGGTGCCGACCGGGCCCACAGTCGACTGGAGCCACCCGCCCTTCGAGCCGATCATCATCGACGGGATCCTCTACGGTCGCGGCGCGGCCGACATGAAAGGCTCGCTTGCCGCCATGGTAACGGCGGTGGAGCGCTTCCTCCGCACGCACTCCAGCCACCGCGGCCGCATCGGGTTCCTGATCACCAGCGATGAAGAAGGGCCTTCCGTCAATGGCACGGTCAAGGTCGTCGAATGGCTGCGCGCGCAGGGCATCGCCCCCGACTGGTGCCTGGTGGGCGAACCCTCCAGCCGCAACCGCCTGGGCGATATCATCAAGAATGGCCGCCGCGGCTCGCTGAGCTGCAAACTGGTGGTACGTGGCATCCAGGGCCACGTCGCCTACCCCCAATTGGCGGACAACCCCATTCACCGCGCGCTACCGGCGCTCGCGGAGCTCGCGGCGCAAGCCTGGGACAATGGCAATGAATTTTTCCCGGCAACCAGTTTGCAGTTATCCAATATCAATAGCGGCACCGGCGCCGGCAATATGATCCCCGGTGAACTTCACGCGCTGTTCAACTTCCGGTTCTCGACGGAGGTCACCGCCGCACAGCTACAGGCCCGCACTGAAGCCATCCTCGACCGCCACCAGCTCAGCTATCAGTGTGAATGGCAGCTGAGCGGCGAGCCCTTCCTGACCCCTGCTGGTGAACTGGTCGCCGCGGTAGCCACGGCGGTACGCGAGTGCGCCGGAGTCGAGACTGAACTGTCCACCGACGGCGGCACCTCCGATGGCCGCTTCATCGCCCCACTCGGAACCCAGGTGGTCGAACTGGGCCCGGTCAACAGTACAATCCACAAGGTGGACGAGCGGGTTGGCGCGGCGGATCTGGATATCCTCAGCGCCATCTACCAACGGGTACTGGATCAACTGCTGGGTCAGCCGCCTGTCGGACTTAAGCGTCCGTAGCGAGGGAAACTCCGATTTGAGGCAGATTTTGTGCAAATTTGTGGCGAATAGCGGGGCTATTCAACAAGAATTTGCACAAAATATTACCAAATTCGGCTTTTCCGTAGTAGGACAGTCTTAAGTCCGACAGGCGGCTAGGCCCTGTTAACGCTCGCGTTATTGCGCCTAAAAGCGTCAGGCAAGGCGCGAGGAGGGATGTTTTGAGAATCAAAATGAACGACGAGCGACGCTGCCGAACAGTTTTGGGGGCGCAACCTGGCAAGATCGGGCGCTTTTGTCGCGATCCGGCGTTAACAGGCCTTGGCTAATGGATACCGTCGTCGAGCTCTTTCCCACCACGGGCGCTAGCCGCCCGCTGCGGGGTCTGTATCTGGCGCAGAACTTACGGGACAGCCGAGAAGCCGGGCCCTTCGTCTATACCAACTTCATCAGTAGCCTGGATGGGCGTATCGCCACACCCGGGCCGGATGGGCGACCCCGGGTACCGCCAGCCATTATTAATCCCCGAGACTGGCGGCTGTTTCATGAGTTGGCCGCCCAGGCCGATGTGCTGCTGACCAGCGGCCGCTATCTGCGCGACTACGTTGCCGGCAAAGGCCAGGACATTTTCGCCCCCTACGACGACCCGGAGCTGGCCGATCTGGAGGCTTGGCGGCTATCCCGCGAACTACCCGCTCTTCCGGCCATCGCGGTGCTGAGCGCGAGCCTGAATTTCCGCGTTCCCGACGTATTATTGACCCAGCAACGGCCGGTTCTGATCTTTACCGGCGCAACCCACGACACCGGCAGAGCCGAGACGCTGCGCCAGCGGGGTTTGCAAGTACAGACGGCCGGGAACGGATCCCGCGTCGAAGGGAAAGCCGTGGTGGCAGCATTGGCCAGCCGCGGCTATCGCCAGCTGTATTCAGTCACTGGCGCCCAGGTGTTGCATACGCTACTGGCCGACGGGTGTCTGCACCGGCTGTATCTGACGCAGGCGCACGTGCTGTTGGGCGGCGATTCCCCGAGCACACTGCTGCGCGGCGATCCGCTGGTGCCGCCTGCGCGGTTTCGCCTGCGTTCACTGTATCTGGATCAACCAACAGCCGGGCCAGAGCAGCAACTGGCGTGCTTTGATATCTTCTCAGCCTCCGCGAGTAGAGCCACGGCAAGCCAATAGCACTCACCCGGATGGCACATTCATCTTGCGGTTTGCTATCAATGCCGGCGGGGTTATCTTGCCCTTGAAAGACGTACTCCATAACTGAAGCTGAAAAGGCCATCATGGCGCACGAGAGATGAGCAAGAAAGACGACGCAAAGCACTGCGGCGGAGAGACTTCCTACGCAAAAGTGGACACCCATTGGTTATGCGCATTGGGCTTCAAACTCGATGGGAGATCGGTAGCCGAGTGCTGAGTGTAATCGCTTGGTGTTGTAGAAATCGATGTAGCTTTTGATGGAGGCATGAAGCTGCTTCTCGCAGCTGAAGCGCTGGCGGTGGTACATGTCCGATTTCATCGACTTGTTCCAGGATTCCATGTGCGCGTTGT
>JBPPNE010000113.1:0-21819 GCA_051306415.1 Porticoccaceae bacterium | reverse complement strand
CGGAGGCGGCCCGTTGGTGTGCCGCCAGTGCAACCAGCCGTGCCCCGGCTACGACAAACGCGTGCGGCGCTGGCGCCATCTGGACACCTGCCCGCTAAAGACGGTTCTGGTGGCGGACGTGCCGCGGGTGCAGTGCCCGGAGCACGGCGTGGTGACGATCCGAGTTCCGTGGGCGGAACCGGGCAGCGGTTTCACGGCGCTGTTTGAAGCACTGGCCATCAACTGGCTGAAAGTGGCGTCGATCAGCGCGGTAGCGGATCGTCTGCGGCTGAGCTGGAATGCCGTGGACGGCCTCCTGCAGCGGGCCGTGAAGCGTGGGCTGTCCCGGCGCGCCGCGTTGGCGCCGAAGCGATTGAGTGTGGATGAAACCGCGTACCGCAAGGGCCATGACTACATCACCGTGGTCACCGACCAGGCGCAAGGCGTGGTGCTTCATGTCGTGGAGAACCGGGAGACCCACAGTCTGGGAGAGTTTTATGCGTTGCTGACGGCGGCGCAGAAATCCGGCATTGAGCGCGTGTGCATGGACCTGTGGCCCGCGTATATGCGCGCGACCCGGGATGCGCTCGCCGATGCCGATCACCGGATCGCCTTTGATCGCTTTGATGTTGCGCAGTATCTGGGGAAGGCGGTGGATCAGGTGCGTCGCCAGGAACACCAGCGCTGGCTCGGACAGGGCGATGCGCGCCTGAAGGGCAGCAAATACCAGTGGTTGCGTAACCGAAGCACTATGGACTGGCACCCACAGCGCGGTTTTACGGCGCTGCGAAAATCGTCGCTGAAGACCGCCCGGGCTTGGGCGATCAAGGAGTTTGCGGCCCGACTGTGGGGCTACCAGAGCCGCACCTGGGCCCATAAAGCCTGGCAGCGCTTGCTCAACTGGAGGGCGCGCAGCCGTCTCAAGCCGATGCAGCAGACGGCCAAGACGCTGAAAAAGCCTCTCTGGGGCATTCTCAATGCCGTGATGCTGGGCGTGGACAACAGTCACGCGGAGAGCATGAACAGCCGCATCAAAACCGTGAAGACTCGCGCCCGGGGATTTCGAAACAAACAACGGTTCCACAACGCGATTTACTTCCACCTGGGTGGGCTACAGCTCTACCCTGACGGAATCAAGGCCTGATTCACCCACCATGATTGGGGGAGACCCTGTTTTAAAGGTATTCAACAACGATACAAACCGATTCGATACCCTTGAACAGCACCACACCGACCGATACGATCCAGCCCTAGCCACCCTGGGCCACTCCCAAATAAAAAATCTACAAAAAAATTGAATTCTCGCGAACTTTGTTCCGGGACCCTGGTCTCATCCCGTGCTAGTGATCTCCCTTTAGTTTTGAGCACGACCGGGGCACTCCTCCCCCTCTAGGTTTAAACACCCGGTCGAATCCTTAACCGGCATCCTCTGGATGCCGGTTTTTTTATTCCCCCGCGGGCGTGTCCACCAGCTCCACCAACCATTGCCTGAGAGTCACTCCCAACTCCTCCAGCCCATTCCGGTTTGGCGAAGAAAATGTCTGGATACTCGCCCAAGTATCAAACCCCTCCGCTTTCAACTCCCGCCGCACTGCTAACAGCGCCGCGCTTGCTGGCCCTCGGTTGAGCTTGTCGGCCTTGGTCAACAGGATGTGAACCGGTAGTCCACCCGCCCTCGCCCAGCGCAGCATTTGCCAATCGTATTCCTGCAACGGGTGACGAATATCCATCAACAAAATCAAGCCTTTCAAAGATCTCCGCCCCTGAAGATAGGCCGCCAGATTGCGATCCCAACCGGCCTTTACCGACTTCGGCACCTTGGCAAAGCCATAGCCCGGCAAATCCACCAAGCGCCGATTGGCGTCAAGGGTGAAAAAATTGATCAGCTGGGTGCGCCCAGGCGTCTTGCTGGTGCGAGCAAGCTTGTTGCTGCCGACAAGCGCATTGATTGCACTGGACTTACCGGCATTGGAGCGGCCCGCAAAAGCAACCTCTGCGCCATAATCGGGGGGGCAAAGCGCCAGCGTCGGCGCGCTTTGTTCGAAACGAGCTTGGGTAAAATTCAGCAGGAATTCCATGGCGCAGGAGTATAACCCTTAAGTCGGCAGGGAGATTGGTATATACTCGCGCGCGTCTTTTGATGGGATTTGCCGACGCCAATCCCAGTGCGCGGCACCTCTAGCTAGCGAAACCAGGAGTATGAAATAACCAATGAAAACGATCTTGAGGGGAATAACGGCGGTTCTCGGTGTAGTGCTCGCCTCTGCCTGGTTAGCCCCAGCCGCTAGCGCCGGTGGGAACGCCACTGCCGGGAAAGACAAAATCGCCGTCTGTAGCGGCTGTCACAGTGCCGATGGCAACAGCGCAGTCCCCAACTTCCCCAAACTGGCCGGCCTCGGTGAAAAATACCTGCTGAAGCAAATGCGCGACATCAACTCCGCCAACCCCGCGAAGAGCGGCCGCGTGATCCCGGAAATGACCGGCATGCTCGCCGGGCTGTCGGAGCAGGACATGGCTGATATCGCGGCCTATTACAGCGCGCAAAAACGCCAATTGGCTGGCGCCACCGACAATGCCAAGCAACTCTCACTCGGGGAAAGAATCTTTCGCGCCGGCAATCTTGAAACCGGCGTACCGGCCTGCACGGGTTGCCACTCTCCGAGCGGTAACGGCAATACGCCGGCAGGCTACCCGGCGCTGGGCGGACAACATGCCGCCTATGTCGCCAAGCAGCTGCGCGCATTTCGCACCGGTGCCCACGACGCGGAGAATCCCTCGGCGCGTCTCAATGATGAATCCGGAGTGATGCGTGGTGTCGCCGCTCATTTGAACGATCAGGAAGTCGATGCGCTGTCGAACTACATTTCGGGATTGCACTGACCGGGGCACAGTCAAAAAAGAAGGCGGCGCAAGCCGCCTTCTTTAATCTTATCTGCACGCAACTTGCGTGTGGCGCGAGAAGCTGAATAATAATCGCCGCCGCACACAGCGCCCTGAAACCGGAGAACTGCCATGCACGCCCTGCTGAAGACATCGGCACTCATATCCCGCCTGTTGCTGATTGCCCTATTGCTCCCGGTCACCGCAACTGGGGCTGAATCCACCACACCAGTAGTATCTCAACCCGTGCCGACGGATGTTGTGGCCCCGGCGGCCGACTATCGGGAAGGCCAGCAGTACAAAACCCTGCCGACACCGGTGCGCACCAGCGACGCCAGCCGGATCGAGGTCACCGAAGTGTTTTGGTACGGTTGTAGCCACTGTTTCAGCTTTGAGCCCCTGGTCGACAAATGGGCTCACACATTGCCGGCAGATGTCGTGCTTGCGCGCAGCCCGGCCATCTGGCACCCCACTATGGAACTCCACGCCCGCGCGTTTTATACCGCCAAGGCGCTGGGCGTTCTCGACAAGCTCCATCTACCCCTTTACGAAGCAATGAACCTGAGAAAGGCCAAACTGGCATCGGAGCAAGAAATCCGCGAGCTCTTCATTGCCAACGGCGTGCCCCTCGACAAATTCACCCAGACTTTCAATTCCTTCGGTGTGACCAGCGCAATCAAGCAGGCCGATGCGCGCCAGCGTGGCTACCAGGTCGAGGGCACCCCGGAAATGATCGTCAATGGCAAGTATCGGGTCACCGCAGCCATGGCTGGCGGTCAGGAGGGCATGCTCAAAGTGGTGGACTTCCTGGTTGCTCAGGAGCGCAAGGCAAAATCACCCTGAACCCGACTTTCACGTCGCAAAGGCTAACGGTCCGATCGCGTGAAAGGTAAAATTCCAGTCAACGCCGGTGTAGCTCAGTTGGTAGAGCAGCGCACTCGTAACGCGAAGGTCGTAGGTTCGATTCCTATCTCCGGCACCATCATTCTATATAAAACAATACGTTACAAGGCGTTTTAGAAAGCTTCCCACATGCTTACCCACAGTCGACCAAGTGGTAGGGCGCGCGATCAAAACGCTTTTGCCAGCCCGGCATCTTTGAGAATGCCGTTCGCCGTGTGGCGCGACTTGATCTTGGTGGGGACGGTAAAGGGCTCGGGGGTGTGCGGGCTGCGCCATATTTCATGATCACCGCGCCCCTGCCGGAGACGCTCGCAGCCGCTCTCCTTCAGGATTTCGCGGACGGGCTTTCCGTAGTCATTCACGCGGCCGTAAGGCGAACCCGGGTGCTGGCATGCGCGATCAGTTCGATGGGCATGTCGTAATCGCCATCACCAAGCCCGCCGCCCGCTTCAAGTAGGTCGAGAATTGCCCCGGGGAGCATATCGGTCAGGCCCTCCAGGGTGTCGGCCTCCAGGTTCAGGCCGGGCAGGTCACAGGATTCGACAAACCACACGCCCGCATCAAGGTCGCGCCCAGCCTTCACAACAATAACGTTTCCGTTCATGTCAGCATCCCCAGCAAGCATCATGGTGTATCAAGTGGTTCCAGTGTATTCCGGCTCGATCGGTCTTGCTAGCGCCCTCATTCTTCGGCATCTCAGCCAGTCACAAAAAAGCCCGGCGCTACCGGGCTTCGATGGGCCAGACAGGGAGACTACGGACTGACGGCGCTCGCAGCAGATACCAGCCGGCTCGCCTCGGCCTGTTGGCGTGCAACATTCATTTTGCGGACCGGATCGGTTCTCAGCCCGGTAGCAACCGCGAAAATCATTTCGGCACGTCCTACGTTGGCGTCACAAACCTCAATCGCGGCCAGTGCCGCGGCTTGCTCCGGGACTACCACATCACCAAGACTCATTGTGATCGCGCCAGCGAAACCGGCATTCCCTTCGCCGCGGCGCGCCCCGGTGGAGAAAGCCAGCCACAACAGCGGCAGGTTGTTGTCGAATTGCGCATTCTCGAAGGTGAGTTGCAGTAGTTGGGCCGGCATGTTTTCAAACTCAGCGCGCCAATGTGCTTTTATCAGCGAATCTTTCGAGGGGTCATCATCGAATTGCCGCAAGCTCATCAGCAACGCGGCGGACTCCCAAAACCGTCGTTGCGGGGCTGCTTCCTTGGCTGCGGCCGTGATCGCATTCACGGCGTCGGACAGCGCGGGTAAGGCCTTGTTCCTCGCGTCTTTGACTACCTCCAGTGTGTATTCTCGGCTGCGGCTGGTGTCTGCCTCCAGTCTCTCAATAAGCGCGTTCAGGGTTGCGGATTGGGACTCCATGCGGCCAATGGCTGCGGCGGATTCGCCCTGAAGGGTTTTGAGCGCGGAAAGTGTTTTCATCAGATTACCTCGGGTTTTGTGGAGTGGTTCTGTTCGTAGAAGGGCGTCAAGATGTGCGCGTGAAGCCCTTTCGTTATGGTCGCGTGCAGATCGGCCTCGATCAGCGCCAGCAGCGCGGCGCGGTCTGTGGAGTGGTAGGTTTTCTCGCCGCCACCGCAGCAATGGTGTGATACCAGGAAGCCAGCAAACATTGCACCCTCGGCCGGGAAGACGATCAAAACGTGATTGGCGCGGTCCCCTTGCTCAAGAGCGGCGATGCGCTCGTTCAATCCTCTAAGTGTCATTTCGTGCCTCCAGTGCTGCTAGCCTGTCACCCAGATCTTTAACCTCGATAGCCTTGGCCGCATTGGCCAGCGCGACCAGCAACGCTGCCCCCGTGTCGGGAGCCATTCTGGCGGCAGCCACGGCGTCTACAACGGCGACAGCCCGCTTGCCCAGTGAATCACCCGGCTTGCCCGGAAGGCGCACCGGTAGGCTCTCAGGCCGAATGGTGGGGATAGTCCTCTCAAGTATCAGCCGCGCCGCCGCCATATCACCGTCCTCAGCAGCCTTGACGACTCGGGCCAAAATGCTCGGCAGCTCCCGTGAAAGTTTTTCGCGCAGCTTGGTTATCCTGTTCGGGATCCCCGGCGGTCGGCCTTTCGGGTTACCGCTTACCCCGGGTTTAAATCCTGCCACCATGGTGATACCTTCAGCTTGCCAGTAGCACTGATATTACCCCACTTGAAGTGGGAAACAAAGTGGGAAATACACAGATATTCAGCTTATCAGTCTGATATCAAAGGCTTCATGGGTTCATCATCAGGCACCACTGCCACGCTTAAAGGTGCCTGTCACGGCGCCGCCCTCGGCTTGCACCACTCGCAGTCGCCCTCACCTGCGCATCTCGGGCACACAGACCCAGGCGCGAGGGTTTTTGGCCCTTCGCCGAAGATTGCACCGAAGGTTGCATTTTCTCCCGTCTCTGAAATGACGAAATCTTCGCTATCTTCGCGATCTTCGACGACTAAAAATTTAACGAAGGTATCGAAGATCACGAAGATTTCACTAAAACAGGAACGGGAAGTATCGTGCAATCTTCGTGCGAAGGGCCTTCGCCGGATGGCAACGACCAAGACCAGCCGCCATCCATTGCGGACTTGCGCTTCTGGATACCCAGCTTTTTGGATGCGCGGTGAATCACCATTTTTGACAGACCGCCATCCTTGGCCGACGTCAAGACATCCTTGGCACTCACGGCGCCGCGCGCTAATTCCTGCCGCAGAAATACCACCGCGTCCGACTCGCCGCCGCTTTCTGGTGGTGGCGCGTCTGCCGCTTCCAGCAGCTCGCGTGCCGATCCGGTTACTGATGCACCCCACAGCACATGGGACGCGATCACACCGCGCTTCACCTCGGTTTGCGTCAGCGAATAGGTGACGCCGCCGCCATCGGTACCCAGGTTGCTTTTCACCCGCACCAGTAGTCTGTCGGCGGCGCCGGTCTGCGCGTTTCGCACCTTGGCGGCGAACAGTGCAATGCGGGCTGCCGCACCGAAGGCCAGGCTACCGACTACGCGCTCCAGCGGGTCTCGGCCCTGGGTGCCTTTTGATAAATGTGTTATCCCGATCAGCGCAAACCCGCGGGCCTCGGCCAGGTTTATTAGCGGGTCGAGACCTCGCCGCACATCGGTATTCTTGTGGCTGTCTCCCGATATTGCCGACGCGAGCGGATCGAGGATCACCATGCGAGTGTTGGGCCATTCGTCCAGCGCCTGGGCCAGTGGTGCTATGTCCTTCGCTGGATCGAAGGGCCTCGTCCCATCGCCTTGGGTAACACCAACAATGAAGCCAACGCGGCTCATTTCGGCACCACTGGCGATCAGCCGCGGCGCCAGGGTGTCGGCTATCCCATCCTCGCCAGTCCATATCAGCACGTCACCCTGCGGCGCTCTGGTGCCGTCAGGCCAGATCCCGCCGGTCGTTAAGGCCGCTGCAAGTCCCATCACCAGGGTTGTCTTGCCGGTACCGGGTACACCCGCGACAAGGTGAAACTTCCCTGCGGCGATCCAGTCTTTCCACAGCCAGTCAACAGCTTCGATATCCACATCGTCCCCTCGCATTAATTTGGCGCATGGCGGTTTGTATTCGTGATCGATCGGTAGCGGCGGCGCGCAGGAGGTGGCCGCTCTGCCGCGTCGCGCCACCTGCTCCGCTGCGAGGCGATCCAGGTAGTCAGATCCCTTTGAGTCATCCACAGCCGACCTCCTCGGCGGCCGCGCGCAGGCGTCCAGCAGCCAGTGCGACACGATCCAGCGCGTCGCGCGTCAACGGATTGCCGGACGCTATTTGCTCTCCCGCGATGCAGACCACCAGCGCTTCGAATGCGACAGCCTCCAGCGCATCACGCGGGATCCAACGCGCACCGGGGCGCAGTGGTGGGCGGTTTTCGAGCCGTTGCGGGAATAGATGGTGCAACCGCAGCCCGACCGCCGCGACAACGTCAGCGGCCCCGCAGCCGCTCCAGCATTTGACCAGGATCGTTCCGTCATCCAACTCGCGGACGTTCAGGCTAGGTCGTTTGTCTTCGTGCGCAGGGCATAGCGCAAGCCATTTGCGCGGTCCTGTTTCTTTTACATGATCCAGTCGCGGTAAAAGTTTTTCAATCGGCGTAGGTGCGGTAGAATGGACGGGCTGTTTTTTGACATTCGCTTCGCCCCGGTAGCCCGCCAGCTCCCGGGGGTTTGTTTGCGCGGTCATGCCTCTAACCGCTTGCGCGATTCAGCGGCGCGCGCGGCCTCGAAGGTTTCGATGTCGGAAATTTTCCAGCGGGTCGTGGATTTGAAGAGTTTTACGGGAGCACAAAGCTGCCCGGTCTTGACTAGCCTCCATATGCTGTTTCGTGAAATGCCGAACCGCGCAGCAAGCTGGTTATCAGATAGGTACAGCGGGGTTTCTTCTCGCATGATGGCGCACCGTTTGGTTTTAGTGCGTCCATTTCCTCACATGTGAATTGGCCAAGTGCCCCACTCGGCCAACTTTCGTTCTTAACTTCTACTGAATTCGTCTTCTAATAGTTCTCACTGAGCACTGTTCGCCCGGTTTTTCTGCGTCCCAGACGGCTTTCACAGACGTGGCTACCCGCGATTTAGACGCACCAGGATTCCTGTATCGAAAGTCGTCCGCCATTTCCTGCCAGCGCTGGATGCGCGCATCGGCTTTCGCCTTCGCCTCTTGGAGGCCCTTGAGCCCGCCTTCCATGGCTTTCGCCCCCGCCATAACTGGCGCTTTTATGCCGCGCTTCAATTCTCGAAGGTAAAGATCGGTGCCGAGCGCGTAGCTGTCTTGAGCGTCAGTCAATCGCCCCGCTTTAAGCAGCGACAGCCCCCAGCGCAGCGCACCTTCTGGCGTCAGCACGCTGTACGGCGGCTTGACATCTGGCCACAGCGCTCGGCAATCCTCCAGCCGCCGAAGGATACGGCTCTTCAGCCTGTCGGCCTCGGTGCTCACGCACGCCCCCTAATCGGCACCACATCGCCACCAGGCGCGCCATGCCGGCAGAATCGCGCCCAGTCATCCATCAGTAGCCGCCGCTTGTCGATCAGCTCAGAGCGGGCGTAGGCGGCCCGCGTGGCATCGCTGTTGACGTGCGCCAGGGCAAGCTCGACCACTTCTTCAGGGTAGGACGTGAACTCTTGCGCCCAGGTGCGAAAGGTCGCCCGGAAACCGTGCGGCACCGCGTCCACCCCCATGCGCCGACAGACAGCGCTGACGGTCATGTCGCTAAGCTGTGTCCCTCGGCTCGACTGAAAAACAAGGTGCGATCCCGCGAAGCGCGGCAGACCCGCCAGCACCCGCAGGGCGTCGGCGGTGAGCGGAACCCGGTGCGCTTTGCCGCCTTTCATTCGGCTGGCAGGGATAGTCCACAGCGCCTTATCTTTGTCGATCTCGGGCCAGGTGGCGCCGCGCACCTCACCCGATCGCGCGGCGGTCAGTATCGCAAACTCTAGCGCCCGTGCACCCATGCCTTCCATGGCGCGCAGGTCGGCCATGAACGCCGGCATATCGGCCACAGGCAGCGCCCGCAAGTGCGTCACTGGCGCCACCTTGGCCTGAGCGGCAAACGACAGCGCCAGATTGCCCTTCCAGCGCGCCGGGTTATCCCCCGCACGCAAGCCTTTGACGCCGGCCAGGTCGAGAATGCGCTCAATGTGCAGCCGTACCCGGCTGGCGGTTTCGTTTTTCTCTTCCCATATCGGACGCAGCACGCGCTCGACGTGCGCCCGGCTGATGTCGCCGACAACTAGCTTGCCGATCTCCGGGATGGCGTATTTCGCCAACTGGGTTTCAAGCTTCTGCCGCTGTTTTGCCGTTTTGAATTCGCGCGCCTTTTTGTTGACGTACTCTTTCGCCAGATCGGCGAAGGTCACGGCCTTGACTTGATCCGCCATCAGCGCGGACTTGGCAGCCTTGCGCGCCGCAATAGGATCAACGCCTCGCCAGATGGATTCCCGCACCTCTCGCGCCCGCTGGCGCGCTTGAGACAGGGTTACGCCAGGGTAGCCGCCCAGCCCGATGTCGCGCCGATTGGCGCCCGCGGTGACTCTGAGCACCCACGATCGTGCGCCGGACTCGCTCACCCACAGCATCAGGCCAGGCACGCCACCGACTGAATGTTTACCAGCACCCAGCCGCCTGATAACGGCGTCGGATAGCTCAACCGCAATTTTGGGCACCGTTCTGAACCTCCCACGTGTTTTCCCACAAAGATAAAACAATTGCAGGGTATCAGGTGGTGCGGCGTAAAACAACAGAATGCAGCAAAGCCTATGAAACAAGGGGTTTTTTGTTATTTATTGGTGCGGGATGAAACGCTTAAAAGGTGCCTATCTCCGGCACCAGCTTAAGAAAAAGGGCAGCTCTTGGAGCTGCCCTTTTTGCTTCTGGCTTGACGATGGAAAGCACGGCCCTTACGCTCAAATGAGTTTGAGGGCGCAGAAACCAAGGAGGAGGCATGAGATACGAGGGCATTGCAAAGGTCAAACATTACGTACCGCCGTTCCTGTTCAGAAATTTCTAGATGGGGAAGAAGGACAAGCTATACGTCTTCGACAAGCAGACCGGGGGGCCGTTTGCGACCAACGTCAAAACGTCGCCGCTGAATCGCACTTTTATGACTTTCATCTGATGAGGCAGGATCTGACCATCGAGACCGAACTATCGAAGATGGAGGGAGTGGCCAAGCCTCTCGTAAAGTCGATTCTCGATATCGACTCGCTAAAGGTGGCGAGGCGACAGACCTTAGCGGCATTGCCGAGTATATCCAGGTTTCAGACGACAATGAGCTGGCAATTCACACTGCGCGTTCGGTCATCTCTGCTGTCCAAGGCTTTGCTCCACACTTCGCCGACAAGCTATGGGTTCTCGGGGCGACGGACTCGAAGCATCCCTTTCAGATCGGCGACAATCCTATCGGTCTGCAGAACACGATGGATATGAGCCCATACTTGCACTATTGGCTTGGCCGTCCCTGGTATTGAACTCTATCCAGGGGGCATGCTGAGCGTTTCGTCTTTTCCAGTACCGACGATTTTTCACTGAGGCAGATGATTGCCGGCCAAGAGAGCTACCGAAAGGATCCGCGCTCGACTATCGATTGAAGCCCGTGATCCTAAAATACCAGTGCTGGCGCCCAACTCTCTAAAATGAAAGCGCCGCCTAAATGGGTGTCCTTCTTCAGGTATGGATCGAAACAATCGCCCTCGATCAGGGGATTCGACTACAGTCGATCTGGGGCCACGCGGCCGGCTGCTTCGTGTCCATCTCGGCGGGTTACTTCTTCTGCCACTTTGGACACGAGTGCCTGATTAGAGCAGGCCCCGCGGGTCCGCTTGGCCCATCCCCTCACCATTGCCAGTGCCGCCAGCCCTCAAAGATTGCAATTTCTCTGGCATCCCGCCAGCATGTAGGTTATACCCAGACACAGTTGCCTCGCGACGACTATACTGATAACAACATTGAGCCCATGCGGTATCGCGAGGTCTCTCTTGCCAGCGTCACCGGCCACTGCCCGCTGGCGGCGAGAGCGCTAAGGTCGCTGGGCCGCCTATCACCGAATTCATAATCAGCAAACAAATAGATACAGGAGGCACACCATGCTCGACTATCTCATTAAAGGCGGGACTCTCGTCGACGGCACCGGAACGTCGCGCCGCGCTGGCGACATCGGTATCAAGAATGGCCGAATCACGGCCGTTGGCAAGGTCGACGAGTCAGCCCGGGAAACCATCGACGCCACGGGCAAGATCGTCGCTCCCGGCTTCGTCGATATTCACACCCACTACGACGCCCAGGTGTTCTGGGACCCGGCGGTCAGCCCGTCGTCCTATCATGGCGTCACCACGGTTTTTGGCGGCAACTGCGGATTCTCGGTCGCGCCCCTGGCCGCCGGCGGTGGCGACTATCTGAAGCGCATGCTGGCGCGCGTCGAGGGCATGCCCTTGCAAAGCCTGGAGGAAGGCGTGCCCTGGAACTGGACTTCCTTTGGCAGCTACCTAGATCTGCTGGAGGGCAAACTCGCCATCAACGCCGGCTTTCTGGTCGGCCACTCCGCGCTGCGCCACGCGGTGATGGGCGAGGCAGCGGTGGCGGAACGTGCCAGTCCGGCGCAGATGGAGGCGATGAAAGCGCTGCTGAAACAGTCCCTCGCCGAGGGCGGCATGGGCTTTTCGTCGTCGCAGGCACCGACGCATAACGACGGCGACGGCCACCCGGTACCCTCGCGGGCGGCGTCCTCCGAGGAGCTCATTGAGCTCAGCCGTTGCCTGCGCGATTACCCAGGCACTTTGCTGGAGTTCATTCCCACCGTTGGTCCGTTCGCCGAGCACCACATGCAACTGATGACCGACATGTCCCTGGCGGCGCAAAGGTCGCTGAACTGGAACGTGCTGATCGTCAACAAGTCCGTGCAGCCGATGTATGAAGGTCAGCTTCAGGCGGCCGATTACGCCGCCGCCCGCGGCGCCACGGTGAAGGCACTGACTTTCGCCCAGCCAGTGTCGCTCTGCCTGAACCTGCTGAGTGGCTTCGGTCTGGACGCGCTGCCGGGTTGGGCGCCGGTGCTGGGACTACCGCTGGCGGAGCGCAAGCGGGCGCTGGCCGATCCCAGCGTGCGCGCGCGTCTCGTGGCGGGCGCCGCCGATTCCACGGTACCGCAATTGCTGCGCGCCATGGGCCATTTCGCGGCGATGACTGTGATCCAGACCTTCAGTCCCGAAAACGCCGGCCTTGACGGCCGCAACCTCGAAGACATTGGCCGGGAGCGTGGCAAGACCGCCGCTGACGTATTCTTCGACATCGCGCTGGCCGACGACCTCAAAACCACGTTCAAGCCGACGCTGGGCGGCGATGACGACGCGAGCTGGAAACTGCGCGGCGAGGTCTGGCGCGATCCGCGCACCCTGGTGGGCGCGTCCGATGCCGGCGCTCACCTCGACATGATCGACACCTTCGCGTTCAGCACCACGGTGCTGTCCGAGGGCGTGCGCAAACGCGGTCTGCTGACGCTGGAAGAAGGTGTTGCGGAAATCACCGATAAACCCGCACGCTTCATGGGCCTGCGCGAGCGTGGTCGCCTGCAGCCAGGCTGGCATGCCGATGTGGTGATTTTCGACGCCGACAGCGTCGGCAAAGGGCCGATCCACACCCGCTTCGACTTGCCGGGCGGCGCCGGCAGGCTGTATTGCGAGGCTGAAGGCATTTCCCATGTATTCGTCAACGGCTCGCTCATCGTGCACAACAACCAGCTGACCGGCGCCACGCCGGGCACCATCATGCGCTCCGGCCGCGACACCGAGACGGTGCCGATTCCGGCGGCGCGAGGTTAGCGGTTAGCTAGACGTGGGTGGGGTTTCAGAACAACCCCGCCCACGTCCAACCCCATGGGCAACAGATTAGGGCTGTCAGAAATACAGTAGCAACCGTTTTGCTCGTTCAAGCGCCGGGCCGCAACCAATGGGATAAGTCGCGTCCCGTCAGTACAGCCAACTTGGCGATATCCTCGGCAAAGTAATCGAGCAACTCCTGACGCAGATCTTCCGGTAAGCTTTGGCGGGGAGTCTGTTTCAAATATAACCGGTCAAGTCCAAAGTTAATGTTGGGAACAATGGTTTGTTTTATTTTTGACAGAAACTCTACGGAGCGATGCAGGCGAAGCAACCGGCTAGAGGAAATGACCTTGTTTTGATTCAGGACAGGAAATTCTGTTCGTTCATCCGAAACTACACCAAGAAAGGACAGAACATCTTCATAGACCCGCGTGGTATCGCGCCCAATATCCTCCGAAAAAAACACAAAAAATATTTTCCCTACACACGGCTTGATACAGCCTTTCCAGCAACAAACCTAGTTTACATTGATCGGCATAGCGAAAGAACTTCGGGGTGGGCAAAGCCCAGGACGGAGGTTTCATACGAATCTTCCGGTCTTGCGTTAACCACGCCTGCCGAAAATCCTCGATATCCTCCATCTCGACATACAACCGTTGCGAATGAAGGGAATGCACCATCTCAACCGGATTTCGCAGGCAAACGATAAACCTCGCCTCCGGGTTGAATCGCATGATCTCTGATACGGCGACATCGGAATAAAGATAACTGGTGCTGCCTTCACCAATGGCGACGTGCCGAGCATCGGCTTTGGCGAAAAGCTTCAGATAGCTCGCTTCGGTTTCAATGTCTTTGCTCCTAATCACATCCGGAGAAAAGTAAAACGGCTCTTTCAGGTCGGACATGAAAATATCCGGATGCTCACCTAAGTAATGTGCCAGAGAGGTTGTGCCACACTTTGGCCCGCCAATAATGAAGAAATTAGGCTTGCGAGAAATCAATTGCATGGTTGGAATCCGGGAAAAGATATAGGAAGACTAAGCACCAATTTTTCTAAACTCCATCGGCAGCGCGCAACCGTTCGCGCGCAAGATCGATCCAGTGCGCTGGTGTGACTCACCCAACCAGCTGCGGAAATCCTTGCGCATCTTGGTGTCAAGGAACCCGACGACTAGTCGAGCGCGGGACCAGGGAGGCAGATGGTCCTGGGGGTAGTAGACCAATGTTGCCGAAAGCCCTGTCGATGGCCAGGTTCGAACACTTTGGCAACGGCGTCCACCCTTTACGGCATGGGACGCCCAGCGATGAGGGCATCCCGGATAAAATGTTTGAGATGCTTCCGCTGTTCCTCCAATTGCTGAGGAGCGGCATGACCCCATCGATTCATGCTGTCCCTGAAGCGTCGAATCTCGCAAACCAGTGCGTCGGCCGACGGCACTGGGGCGGTGAAAGACCGCGACACCAACGCCCCGGTGGACTGGAGTCGCGGATACTGCGCGTTGAGAAGATCGGAAGGAATCGGCAGAGCAGTATCGCCAATCCGAGCGACGCCCCCGACGTGGAATGGCAATCCCGCCTCGCGGACAATCTCACTCATCCGATCCAACATCCAGGACGCCAAGGTTTCGAACCGCGCAGGTATTCGCATGGAAAATTTTAAATCAGTCAGTCCAACATGAATTTCGTCGACGCCGTGAATTCCCACCAACTCCTCGGTGAAATACATGGCAGCAGCAGTCTCGACCAGCAATGTGGTGGTCGCTCGTGCGTCGACGAGATCGACGAAGCGCTTTACCTCGTCGACGCCGTGGAAATAAGGCAGCATGATATGTGTGGCCCCTTCTCCTATAACTCGGGCGATCTCGGTTTCCGAATGCTGGTGGATCGGATTCACTCGCACAAACAGGGGATGATCACCTATCGCCTCGCGAATGCGGGGCAATTGACCGATATCGTGCGCTGAGATACGTGTGCCCAAGCCTCCTTGCCGTTCTTCCTTGCCAATAATCTCGAGATCCAAGCCGATGCGGTCGATCCCGGCAAGGACGCCATTCCTTGCCAAAACCGAATCATCGGTAATCAGAGTTAGAACAAACTGGTCACCGAAACCGGGTGCGCTACCATCGGCTGTTATTGGGGCCATACTCTTCACCTATGTCGCTGTCATTGCTGAGGTGGCTTTTCAAAATGAGAACGGAATCTTGTCAGTGTTCGCGGGGAGCTTATATTCGTCCGGATCGGCGTACTGATACTCTCTATCGAAATAATTGATAAAGGTTGCCTCTCGGCCGGTAAGGTTCTTGAACCCGTGCCATATTCCCGGAGGGATGACCAAGACCCCAGGCCTGAGATTGCTAAGCTTCAAGACATCCAATTGTCGATAACTCGGTGAATTCTCTCGGTCATCATAGAGTGCGGCGAGGAAGGTGCCGTCCACCGGAAAGAAGTGATCTGTCTGGATCAGGTGCTGATGCCAAGCCAAAACAGCATTAGGCAACGCCGTCACCGAAATAATGTGTCTGATCTCCCGGTCGTGTAACGCCCAATCACTGCGGTATACCTCTTTAGTGACCGAGTTGTTGGTAACGATATTCTTGCATTCCCTAAACCGTACACCCTGTATTTTGAGCGGCTTCAGATCCCAATCCGGGGTACTCGACTGCATGTCTTTTACGGCGCCTTCGATCATCGTGTTTCACCCTGCTGTTGGATTTATGTCCCCTCACCCAAGAATCGGGACCATGCAAATGGGCCGGTGACGCCTCAGCTGAGGCGCACCGTCTCAAGTATGTGTTTAGCAGCCGCGCGCGGTGACATCTGGGTATCGAACATAGCGGCATTGAGGCAGCCAAGCTCGCGGGCCTTTCCCGGTTGGCGAGCCAACTCAATCGCGCGAGCGACGATCTCGTCCGGATCGTTGTAGGCCAACTGCTCCTTCAGATGCGGGTTTGCGGCAATCAGCTCCGGGTTATTGGCAAGCGGTTCACCGATGAGCGCAACGCCGAGCGCCATCGCCAGGGCAAACTTGGACGAGATACAGCGTTCCATCCCCTGGGTGTAAATCGCAATCCTAGCGTTTCCCAGGGTCTGGAAATACTCCCGATGGCTCAGGCGCCGGCGCGACGCCTGAGCGTACTCCGCCGGCACTGTTTCGAAGCCAGTGAACCCCACCACGCAAGTTAGCCCGCTCGCTTGGCTCAGCCCACCCATAATGCGATGCCGGCTAGCCATCGCATGGCGATGGCGTTCTTTGGCATAGAAGCTGGTCATGAAAAAAATATCGACATCTCGCTGATCCCGACGCCGGGCTAGAATAGCGTCGAGTTTTGGAAAATTCTTGAGGTCGCGCAAGCGAGCCCTGGCATCGGTGATATGCCCGCGGTAGGGATGATCGTGGGAGAAGCCCGGCTTGAAGCCCCACAGCCTCGAAGGAAGTATCATTCTGCGGCTGAGCGCAGGAACGAGGGGCGGCCTGAGCGGAAAAAATTGAGCCGCGCTCCGGATTTTATCCCTGTGCGACCGGAGCTCCGGCGTCCGCGCAATCTCCTGGGGATTGAAATTTACTTTGAAATAAGCGTCGACATGGTGCAGGAGGGGCAAGTGGTAGCCCTGGCTCTTGTTGCGAATATCCAGCGAATTGGCATCGTGGGTATCTATACAGAAAAAACGCTCTTTGCCACCCTGACGGTATCTGAACAGGCACATGGCGAACAGCAGGTGTTGCCAGGCGGGATCCCGAATGGCGGACTTGAGTCTGGCGGGAAGAGAATTACACACACCCACTT
Source organism: Porticoccaceae bacterium (assembly GCA_051306415.1). Lineage (GTDB taxonomy): Bacteria > Pseudomonadota > Gammaproteobacteria > Pseudomonadales > Porticoccaceae > CBDDRG01. The sequence goes on along the minus strand of JBPPNE010000113.1, from coordinate 4,977 downwards.
CGGTCTTGCCGTCGTCGCCCAGTTCACAGAAGCCTTTCAGATAATAGCTCGAGCAATAGACGCTCGAGGTGTCGTAATAGACCAGTTTTGTGGTGTTCATGATGGGTGCTAATGCCTTGCCTTCGCTAGCGGGCGCAATCAGTGCGTAGCCGCTCTCCGAGTCCTTCATACATCGGAAGATTAGCGGAAGACTTTAGCGGTATGCGGCCAGGAAGATGATGGCACGGGAATGAGACGCTTCGCAAGTAGCGAGTGATCGCCAGAATAAATGTCCTGCTTTCCAAGACCGAAGGATAGTGCGCGGCAAGTGGTCAAGGAAACGACCCTTCTCGCTTCACCGCTGGGACACAGTTAAGCACACCGATTCTATGTCTGGCTATCAGGTTCTGCTTCGATAAACATAATTTAAATGGGGCAATATCGGCGAATAGGACGCAAAGTTGGGTGTCGTTCGGGAGCCTATTCATTTGCAAGACCGAAGGTATTTCCCATGTCTTCGTCAACCGCACACTCCTCGTGCACAACAACCAGCTGACCGGTGAGACGCCGGGCACCATCATGCGCTCCGGTGGCGGCACCACCGCGCTGCCACGGCTCACCGCCTGTTTTATTGGTCTGCCTTTCCGCGGCTGGCCAGCGGTCGCCGCGCGATAACACCCACTCCCTTCCGCTCAGGCCCGGCCACGCTCGGTAAGTTCCCGGCGTTCCGGAGCCCGCGCTTCCACCAGCGCCGACTCGCCGGACGCCTTGTCCGCCCGCGCAAACAGACTGAACTGCATCATCCGCAGCCGCACCACCGCACCGACGACAAAGTGGCTGGTGTCGTAGTGCAGGTGCGGCACTTCAATACTCAGCTCGGAATTATTGGCGACCACCGCCGCGTTGGCGCGCACGATGGGACCGGTGCGCTGCACGCTGACCACCCGCGCCGCTATGCCGGGCGCACCGGCTTCCGCAAGCCGGAGATCACCGGGGCGGACATAGAGATCGACGGGACCAGCGGGATGAATGCTGTCGGTGACGACGGGGTAAGTGGAACCCGGCAGATAGATCTCGCGGCCGCGCACATCGGCCTCCAGCACATTTTTGTCACCGAGGAAATCGAAGACAAAGGGCGTGCGGGGACGCTCGTAGACGTCGTCGACGCCGCCAATCTGCTCGATGCGGCCTCGATTCATGATCACGACACGGTCCGCCAACTCCAGCGCTTCCTCCTGATCGTGGGTCACAAACACTGTGGTGTAGCCGGTCTGCCGGTGCAGTTCGCGCAGCCAGCGGCGCAGATCCTTGCGTACCTTGGCATCCAAGGCACCAAAGGGTTCGTCGAGCAGCAACACGCGCGGATCGATGGCGAGCGCGCGGGCCAGTGCCACCCGCTGCTTCTGACCACCCGAGAGCTGGTGCGGGTAGCGCTGCTCCAAACCACCCAGCTGCACCAGCTCGAGCAGTTCCAGCGCCTTGGCGCGAATCGCGGCCGACGTCGGGCGCTCGGCCCTGCGTCGGACTTGCAGCCCGAAAGCAATGTTGTCGAGCACGGTCATGTGTTTGAACAGCGCATAATGCTGAAACACGAAGCCGATACGGCGCTCCCGCACTGGACGGCCAGACATATCCTCGCCACCGAAAAAAACCTGGCCATGATCGGGAAATTCCAGCCCCGCAATGGCCCGCAGCAGCGTGGTTTTGCCAGAGCCGGACGGCCCCAGCAAGGCGATGAGCTCACCCGATTCGATGCCGAGGTTGACATCGACCAATGCCGGAAACCCGGCAAAGCTCTTGTAGATGTTGTGGATCTCGATGTCCATGGGCGTCTCCTCAATGGCTCGTGTCGATCGCTCGTATCATTGACTCTGGGGCAATGGCTCAGGGGCAATGGCTCGGGGTCAATGGCGATGCGAACTGGACAGCTCGGCGCCATGGCGGGCTTCGAGCAGGGCTTTCAATCCGAGGGTGACCAGCGCGAGCGCGGCCAATACCGACGCCACCGCGAAGGCTGCAGTAAAGTTGTATTCGTTGTAGAGAATCTCGACATGCAGCGGCATGGTGTTGGTCTCGCCGCGAATATGGCCGGAAACCACTGATACCGCGCCGAACTCACCCATGGCTCGCGCATTGCACAGCAGCACACCATAGAGCAGGCCCCATTTGATATTGGGCAGGGTGACGCGCCAGAACGCCTGCCAGCCATTGGCGCCGAGGGACAGCGCGGCCTGCTCGTCGTCGCTACCCTGTTCCTGCATCAGCGGAATCAGCTCGCGGGCGATAAACGGAAAGGTCACGAACACGGTTGCGAGCACTATGCCGGGCACAGCGAAGATGATCTGGATATCGCGCTCGGCGAGCCAGGGCCCAAGCCAGCCCTGGGCACCGAACATCAGCACATAGATGAGCCCGGTGACCACCGGCGATACTGAAAACGGCAGGTCAATCAAGGTCGTGAGCACGGTCTTGCCGCGGAACTCGAACTTGGCGATCGCCCAGGCCGCGGCGACACCAAACAGCAGATTCAGCGGCACCGCGATGGCGGCCACCAGCAGCGTCAGGCGCACCGCGGCCAGCGCATCCGGGTCACTCAGCGCCCGCCAGTACACGCCGACGCCATTGCGCAGCGCCTCGGTGAACACTGCAATCAGCGGCAACAGCAGAAAGGCCAGCAGAAACAGCAGCGCCCCACCGATCAACAGCCAGCGCACCCAGGGTTGCTCGGTGACCACGGCATTGCGTTGCAGCAATGGCTCGAAGGGCAGCTGGGGCGGGTCGAGCAGCGAGTGATCCGTGGCCTGTCTCATGCGCCAGCCCCCTGCAGGACGGGATGCGGCAACACGGCGTGCTGACGACCCTGGCGCTTGTGGCGATTCGACCAGGACTGTAAAGAATTGATGAGCAGCAACAGGACGAAGGAGATGAGCAGCATGGCCACAGCCACCGCAGCAGCGCCACCATAACTGAACTCCTCCAGCTTGATGATGATCAGCAGCGGCGCTATTTCGGAAACATAAGGCAGATTGCCGGCGATGAAAATCACCGAGCCGTATTCACCGACGCCGCGCGCAAACGCCAATGCAAACCCAGTCACCAACGCCGGCAGCACAGCGGGCAGGATCACCCGCGTCACCGTTTGCCAGCGGGTCGCACCGAGGGATGCCGCGGCTTCCTCCAGCTCCTTTTCGGCATCGCGCAACACCGGTTCCAGCGTGCGCACCACGAAGGGCAGGCCTATGAAAGTCAGCGCCACCACGATGCCGACTGGCGTATAGGCCACCTTGAGGCCCGCCGGCTCCAGCCACTGGCCGACCCAGCCGTTGCCCGCATACAACGCGGTCAGGGCAATGCCGGCCACCGCTGTGGGCAGCGCAAAGGGCAAATCGATGGTGGCGTCGAACAGACGCTTGCCGGGAAATTCATAGCGGACAAACACCCAGGCGACCAGCGTGCCGAAAACAGCGTTGATCATGGCGGCAATGAACGCTGTACCAAAAGACAATTTGAGCGCGGCGAGTACGCGCGGTGAACTCAATACCTGCCAGAGTTCGATCCAGCCGAGACCAGCGGCCTTGGCAAACACACCGGCCAACGGAATCAACACGATCAGACTGAGATAGGTAAGGGTAAATCCCAGACTGAGATTGAAACCGGGTATGGCGGAGGCTTGACGTCGGCTGCGCCCGCTGTCGGATAGCGTTGGTTTCGGTTTCATGAATGGTAAAACTCCCGTTTCGTTACCCAGCGCCACCGACAGATTGCCGATGGCGCTGGTTTTGCGCATACCCTGTTTAAATCGTGACCAACCGGGGCATTTGCTATTTCCATTTGTGTCAGCTTACTACTTGCCCGCCGCCAGGATTTGGTCAAATACTCCGCCCTCGATGAAGTGCGTTTTCTGTACCTGCTGCCAGCCGCCAAATTTAGCAATAGCCACCAATTCGAGCTTTGGAAAGCGCGCGATATCGGCGGGGTCCGCGTGCTCCGGTGACACCGGGCGGTAGTAATGTTTCGCGGCCAGTTTTTGGCCAACCGGCGAGTAGAGGTATTCGAGATACGCCTTGGCGACCTCGGTGGTGCCGTGTTTGGCGGCATTGGCATCCACCAGAGTCACCGGCGGTTCTGCGAGAATTGACAGCGACGGCACCACGATCTCGAATTTCTCCGGCCCGAGCTCATTCACCGCCAGAAAGGCTTCGTTCTCCCATGAGATGAACACATCGCCGATACCGCGCTGAGCGAAGGTCGTGGTCGAGCCGCGGGCGCCGCTATCGAGCACCGGCACATTTTTGTAGAGGCGAGTGACGAAATCCCGCGCTGCCTCATCGCTGCCGAGGTTTTTCTTCGCATAAGCCCAGGCCGCCAGGTAGTTCCAGCGCGCACCACCCGAGGTCTTGGGATTCGGTGTGATCACGCTGACGCCTTCACGCACCAGGTCGTTCCAGTCGTAGATGTTTTTGGGATTGCCCTTGCGCACCAGGAATACGATGGTCGAGGTGTAGGGTGAGCTCGCATGCGGCAATCGCGACTGCCAGTCCTTCGGCAATTTTTTGGTGAGCGCGGCAATCTCGTCGATGTCGTAGGCCAGCGCCAGGGTCACGACGTCAGCTTCCAGGCCATCGATCACCGCCCGCGCCTGTTTACCGGCGCCGCCGTGGGATTGCTTGATGGTGACCGCATCACCAGCTTTCTCTTTCCAGTACTTCGCAAACTCGGCGTTGAAATCCTGATACAGCTCGCGGGTGGGGTCATAGGACACATTCAGCAACTCGACTGTGGCCGCCGGCGAGCTGATCGGCAGCACCAGGGCGGCGAGCAACACTATTTTCTTGATCATTCAAGCCAACTCCAGCAGAGGATTAGGGGGCGGTTTCAAGTTCGAAGTGCAACGAGTTGATGATGATGTTTAAGGATGTCGAAGGAGTCTGGCATAAAGAGTTCTGCGGGGCATCTGAAGTTGAGGCTTTTGCGCGGTCGGGTGTTGAGTTGCCAGGC
>JBPPNE010000112.1:0-5108 GCA_051306415.1 Porticoccaceae bacterium | reverse complement strand
ATACCTTCGACAATCTAATTCACCATGAAGCCTTAAGCAACGGGATAGACCACGGCCTCGTCAAGGCTGTGATCCACACCGAATCCGGTTTCAATCCCAATGCCTTGTCAAAACCCGGCGCTCAGGGCCTTATGCAGCTCATGCCCGCTACCGCCGCCCGCTACAATGTCGCCAATCCCTTTGATCCCAGCGAAAATATTCGCGCCGGAACCCGACACCTCAAATACCTGATTGATCGTTATCAGACACTCGAGCTCGCGCTGGCGGCTTACAATGCCGGCGAGGGCAATGTGGAAAAGTACCACGGCGTTCCACCCTTTGTGGAAACCCGCGATTACATTCAACGGGTGCTCAACCGCTATCGCAAACTCTACTCGAGTTAACGGATGCTAAACGGGTGCAACGCCCGATTATTTCCTCGCTTCAAACTGATAAGCGGTAATGTCGCCATTATTGTCGAGCACATAGAGCGTATCGTTGCTCGCGGCCATAGGCACGCTGATGCCATCACCGTCTACCTTTACCCGCGCCAGAAAATGGCCGTCGCCGGGTGACAGCAGATGTAGATAGCCCTCGCCATCTGCCACCGCCGTGTAGCCACTAACTGCCACCGGCGCACCCAATCGACGGTTGGTAAGTTGATCGTTTTTCCACAGGATTTGGCCACCAGCGGAGCGTAGAGCCTTGACGGTGTCGTCATGCCCCACCATATAGACCTGGTCGGCGTCGGCAGCCAAGCCGCGATGAGTCGAGCCTTCCTGCGCCCAGAGCTCGCGGCCCGTACCCCGGCTTAAAGCAACGATCCGACCCTGAAAGCTGGCGGCATAAACTAGATCGCCGACCAGCAGCGGTGTGTTCACATCCACCATGCGCTCCAGTTCGGTACGCCCCTTGGGTATCCCGACGCGTGCGTCCCAGAGCGCGCTACCGTCACTGGCCGCCAGTGCTACCAACTTGCCGCTGGAAAGGCCCACAATCACCATCGAGTCAGTCACTACGGGCGTTGCGATTGTGCGCAGACTCAGCACTGGAGTCTCGCCGTCATAACGCCACAGGGTTTCGCCGTTCGCGGGGGAGAGGCCGTACAGCTTGCTGTCCAGCGTCAGGGCTGCAACTATGCTCTTCTCTGCACCGGGGGGTGACACGATTTCGCTACTCAATTTGACCCGCCAACGCTCCTCTCCGGTATCTGCCGCGAGTGCGATAAGCTCCCCTTCCCCGCTGCCAACCAACACTAGCCCACCACCAGCGCCGACGCCACCACTCAACGGGATATCGAGTTCGGTCTTCCATTTTTTATCACCATTGGCGACGTCGAGTGCCGTTACCGTGCCGTCGTTGGTGGCCGCATAGAGCGTATCGCCGACCAATACCGGGGACAAAGATGCCAGGTAACTGTCCTCGCCACTGCCGATGCCGGTACGCCACACCTTGCGAATATCAACTTCCTGATCGAAATCCACCAGTGCTGCCGGCTTGGTGGCATCGCTGGCGTCCTTGTCGTCATCCTCCTCCCAGAATTTCATCCAGCTACAGCCAGACAACAGCAACAGACAGAGCAGCCAGGACAGCTTTTTCATCGGGAATTCTCCTCGGCAACGGGTTCATCCGCGGCCTGCGCGGGTAGCACCTGATTCAGTTTCAATTGGAGCAAGGGGCGCTCAGCGTCCTGCGCCCCGAGGCTGTCGAGCGCACTCTGATAGGCGGCGCGAGCGGCTGGGCGATCACCTTGCGCGAGGTGGATATCGCCGCGAGCTTCCGCAAAGTGACTCGTCATCGCCGACGGAAATTCAATGTCAAGCAGCGCCAGTGCTTCCGCGTATTTTTCCCGCGCCAGCTGTACCCGCGCAAGACGCAGGCGAGCGATCAACGCAAGTCCCTTGTCACGGCTATGCTCCATGACCGACTGCAGCTCGATAGCCGCAGTATCCGGTTTGGTATCAGCAACCGCGAGTTTCGCCATCATCAAGCGGGCATAATCGGCGTAGGCGCTGCTCGCATACTGTTCTTTGAGCGTCGTCGCCAGTGCGCCGATAGTCCCGCGCTGCTCCGCCGTGAGCTGGTTTGCCACACCCGAGCTGGCGGCATCCATCATCTGCATGTAAAGCAGCGATGCGGCTTCGGATTCTCGCGCCCGGTGGCCCTGCCACTGCTGCCAGCCCAGTCCACCGCCGACGGCAAGCAGAATCAGGATGAGTGCGGCATTGCCATAGGCTCGCCACCAGCGTTTGAGATCTTCCAGCTGTTCTTCGTCAATATGATGCTCAGCCACGTCTGGGTTCCCGTCTGGTTAAGAATGGAATGTTCAGGGGTGTACAACGGATGGATCTTTATCTTAGCCGCCAAATTGGGCCAGCAACAATTCCAGGGCTTCGCTCACGGCCACCGTCTGCTGAGGATCGCTGCTGCGCAAGTATTTGATGGTGACAGTGCCACTGGCCGCCTCGTCCTCGCCCACAATGATCGCCAGTGCGGCGCCGCTACGGTCGGCTTTTTTTAACTGCGCCTTGAAACTGCCACCGCCCCAGTGGTTCTGCAGACGTAAACCGGGGCAGGCTGCTCGCAGCTGTTCGCCCAACGCGAGCGCAACGGCGCTGACTTCCCCGCTGGCGACCAGGTAGGCATCCAGTTGGCGCGCGGTACTATCCGGCACCACTCCGGCAACGTCAAGCAATAGCGCGAGACGCTCTTCACCCATGCCGAAACCGATCGCCGGTGTTGGCTTACCGCCGAGCTGCTCCACCAGGTTGTCATAGCGACCGCCAGCACACACGGCACCCTGGGCACCCAGAGAGTGGGTTACCCATTCGAATACCGTCTTGCCGTAGTAATCGAGTCCGCGCACTAGTCGGGGATTGATTTCATAGCCCACCCCGGCGCCATCGAGAAGCGCGCGCAGTTGGGCGAAATGCTCGCGAGATTCCTGCCCCAGGTAATCGGCCAGTGTGGGGGCTTTGGCGAGCAGCTCCTCCAGCGCCGGATTCTTGCTGTCGAGAATGCGGAGCGGATTGCTGTCGAGGCGGCGCCGACTATCCTCATCGAGACGATCCTTGCGTTCACCGAAATAAGCCACCAGTGCCCGGCGAAAGTCGGCGCGCTCATCCGCGCTGCCGAGGGAGTTCAACTGTAGCCTGACGTGATCCTGTATGCCCAGTTCTCGCCACAGCCGCGCGGTCATCACCAGCAGTTCAGCATCGATCTCGGGCCCGACAAGCCCAAATACCTCGACACCGAACTGATGAAACTGTCGCAGGCGACCCTTTTGCGGCCGCTCATAGCGGAACATGGGACCCCGATACCAGACCCGCAAGACCTGGTTGTGGAGCAGGCCGCTTTGTTCACAGGCGCGCACACAACCGGCGGTTCCCTCCGGGCGCAGCGTCAGGCTTTCGCCATTGCGGTCGAGGAAGCTGTACATCTCCTTTTCGACAATGTCGGTGACTTCGCCAATGGATCGTTTAAAGAGCTCGGTTGGTTCGAGTAGTGGAAAGCGAATTTCCCGATAGCCGTAGCGTTGGAAGAGTCGTAACAACGTGTCTTCGAGGTATTGCCAAAGGGGTGTCTGCTCCGGCAGCAGATCATTCATCCCGCGTAAAGACTGGATTTTTTTCAACATGGCGGTTGGCTACCAATCTCAGGCTTTGGCGATCAGGCGGCTTTCCGCCTCGGTTTTGGCTTTCGCCAGTGCGCGGATGCGGTGCTCTAGTTCATCCACCAGATTCATCTGGCCAATCTTTGCGGTGGGTTTGCCATCAACGTAGAACAGATTGTTTGGTGTGCCGCCCGTGAGACCGGCGTCGGCCGCCTTGGCTTCGCCCGGGCCGTTGACGATACAGCCGATGACCGCAACATCCATCGGTACAGTAATATCTTCGAGGCGTACCTCCAGCTCATTGAGCGTCTTGATGACATCGAAATTCTGCCGCGAACAACTCGGGCAGGCGATGAAATTGATGCCCTTGCTACGCAGGCGCAAGCTCTTCAACAGATCCCAGCCAACCTTGACCTCCTCCACCGGATCCGCCGCCAATGAGATACGCAGCGTGTCGCCGATACCCTCCATCAGCAACAGGCCAAGACCGACCGCCGATTTGACCGTGCCTGACCGCAACCCGCCCGCCTCGGTGATACCCAAATGCAGCGGATTGTCGATCTGGGTAGCAATCAGTCGGTAGGCAGCCACCGCCATGAAGACATCGGAGGCCTTCAGGCTCAATTTGAAATTATGGAAATTGAGTCGATCGAGAATGTCGACATGGCGCAGCGCGGACTCCACCAACGCCTCCGCGTTGGGTTCGCCGTATTTCCGTTGCAACTCTTTTTCCAGCGAGCCGGCGTTGACTCCGATGCGGATCGGGATATTCAGATCCCGCGCCTTCTCCACCACCGCGCGGACGCGATCCTCGCGACCGATATTGCCGGGATTGATGCGCAGGCAATCCACCCCGAGGTCGGCGACCCGTAGCGCGATTTTGTGATCGAAATGGATATCGGCGATCAACGGGATGCTCACCTGACCGCGAATTTGACCAAAGGCCTCTGCCGCGTCCAGGGTGGGCACCGACACGCGGACAATATCCGCTCCCGCTACCTGCAGGCTGCGCACCTGTGCCACTGTCGCGGCGACATCGGTGGTCTCGGTGTTGGTCATGCTCTGCACGGATATGGGGGCATCCCCACCAACGGGGACATTGCCCACCATGATCTGGCGTGACTTGCGGCGCTTGATCGGCGACTCGGTATGCATGGCTTCGCCCACTACCCCAGATTATCCATCGACCACCGGAGCGGTCGTTGCATCAATGTGTTTGCCAGCCCTCGGCGTGAGATCCTGAGCGTTGAGCGAAAGTACGCGATCAGCGCTGCGTCACGACATTCAACGACCCCGCCCGCTCAAGATCACCGCAACCCTGGCGTCAGGGACGGCCACCCTTCACCCATGCCTGGTAGGCAACGGCCTCCCTGGAATAGGGAAACAGCTTCTGCAACGCTAGCGCCTGGCTGGCCACGCCGTCCTCGTTGCCAAACGCGTGCTCAAGGCGGACACCCAGCCAGAGGCTGCGTGAGGACGCCTTCGCCAATTGCTGATAGCGCTCCAGAAACGCTCG
>JBPPNE010000111.1:0-6565 GCA_051306415.1 Porticoccaceae bacterium | reverse complement strand
GAGCCCGCGGTGTCGGTGCCGAGGGCAAAGCTGGTGACACCGAGGGCGACCGCGAGTGCCGAGCCCGAGCTGGAGCCGCCGGCGGGAAAATCCGCGCGCACCGCGTTGCGGCAGGCGCCGTAGGGCGAGCGGGTACCGTTGAGGCCAGTGGCGAACTGGTCGAGATTGGTTTTGCCGAGCGGTATTGCACCGAGTGCGATGAGTTGCTCGACCAGCGTTGCCGAGCGCTCTGGCGTGTAGGCGAAGGCCGGGCAGGCGGCGGTGGTGGGCACGCCGGCGAGGTCGATATTGTCCTTGATCGCAAAGGGCACGCCGTAGAGCGGCAAGTCGTCCGGCGCCTTGTCATCAACGGCGGCGTCGAGGGCGGCCAGATAGGGCTCGATCTCCTCGGCGGTCAGCAAATGGATGAACAGGCGATATTCCGGGTTCAGTGCGGTGGCCCTGGCCCGCAGTGCTGCGATCAGCGCGCGCGGCTGGGTGCACCCGTCCCGGTACGCGGCGCGCAGAGCCTCCAGACGTAGATCCATGTGCGGGGCAGAGTTCGTTGCAAAGTTCACCGCAAAGTCGGTGGCGCTATTCGCATTGCTGGGTGCATCATTTGCCGTATCGCTGCTTTCGTCGTTCATTGGCTGGTCTCCACAACCGCTACCCGCTGGCCCGCGCGCACCGGCGCGCCCGGTGCCACCATTATGGCGGCGACGGTGCCGGCGCAGGGCGCAACGACGGGAATTTCCATTTTCATGGATTCGAGTACGAACAGCACATCGCCCGCTGCCACCTGGCTGCCGATGGCTGCCCGCACCTGCCACAGGCTGCCGGCGATCGGGCTCTCGACCGCACATTCGCCCGCGCCGAGGACAGCATCCGCACCCGTGTCAGGGATGACTTCAGCGCTGTCGAACTGGCTCTGTCCGCTCGCCTGCCAGTGCTCCCGCTCAGTGGCGAAGGCGGCCTGCTGGGTTGCGCGAAACGCGGCGATACTCGTCGCCTCTCGCTCAAGAAAGTTCTGGTAATCGGCGAGGCGCAGCTCGCCGGGCTCGATCTTGAGCTGGTAGCGGCCGAGGGGAAAGTCGCGGCGGATGCGCAGCAATTCGTCGGCGGATACCGGATAAAAGCGGATCTGGTCGAACCAGCGCAATAGCCAGGGCTCGCCGTTGAAGGCTGGCACGTCGCGGTAGCGGTTCCACATCTGCAAGGTGCGGCCGACGAACTGGTAGCCGCCGGGGCCTTCCATGCCGTACACGCACAGGTAGGCGCCGCCGATGCCGACGGAGTTTTCCGCGGTCCAGGTGCGCGCCGGGTTGTACTTGGTGGTGACCAGGCGCTGGCGCGGGTCGAGGGGTGTCGCCACCGGCGCGCCCAGATACACATCGCCGAGACCGAGCACCAGATAGCGCGCGGCGAACAGGATGTCCGCCACCGCGTTGATATCCGCGAGGCCATTGATGCGGCGGATGAATTCCAGATTACTCGGGCACCAGGGCGCATCCTTGCGCACCGTGGTCATGTACTTGTCGATGGCAAGCTGGCAGGCCGGGTCGTCCCAGGACAGCGGCAGATGCACCGTGCGCGAGGGCATGGCCAGATCGCGGGCGGCGCACACGGCGGTCCATTCCTCGGCGAGCATCCTGAGCAGATTGGCTAGCGGCAGGCTTTCGGGCTGATAGTGGATTTGCAGCGAGCGGATGCCGGGGGTCAGATCGATGACGCCGCTGAGCGCGCGCGTTTCGAGGGCCGCGCGCAAGGCATGGGCGCGAAAGCTCGACACCAGATCGAGTTCGGGTGCGCCGATTTCCACCAGCAGATGGGTATCGCCGGCGAGCCGGGCCACCAGGCGGGTGGCGTCGTTGCTTTTGTCGGCATGAATCTCAGTATGAATATCGAGCACCAGCGGCGACGCCGGCTCGCAGCTGTGCCAGTCCACTGCCACCGACACCAGTTCGGTGTACTCGCGATTGCCGGCCGCAGCAAGTGCGCGCGCCGTGGCCACATCGACGGGCACAAAGCGCACATGATCGCCGGCCTTCAACTGGCCGAGCTGCCACAGGTCCGCCTCGATAACGGTCGCCGGGCACACGAAGCCGCCGAGGCTGGGGCCATCCGGGCCCAGGATGACCGGTAGGTCGCCGGTGAAATCGATGGCGCCGACCGCGTAGGGGTTGTCGTGAATGTTCGACGGATGCAGACCGGCCTCGCCGCCATCGCGGCGCGTCCATTGCGGCCGTGGGCCGAGCAGGCGCACGCCGGTGCGGCTGGAGTTGAAGTGCACCTCCCAGTCAGCGGCAAAAAATTCGCGGATGTAATTCGCGCTGAAATAATCCGGCGCGCCCTGGGGGCCGTAGATCACCCGCAACTGGCGCAGTGCCGGCAGCTCCGCGCGCAAACTCACCGGCAAAAAGGCGCCGATAGTGGGGTCGGCAAGTGGCGGCAGATGCAGCACGTCGCCGGCCCGCAAGGCGCGCCCGCCGTGGCCGCCGAACTGGCCGAGGGTGAAGGTGCTCTTGCTGCCCAGATAAGCGGGCACCTGCACACCGCCGCGCATGCACAGATAGGCGCGGGCGCCGGCGCCCGCCATCGCGCCGAGCGCGAGCGTCGCGCCGGCCGGCACCAGTAGCGTAGTGGCCATGGGTTGTGGCTTGCCGTCCAGCACCACCGGCAGGTCCGCGCCGGTGATCGCCACTACCGCCGCAGCGTTGAAGCGCAGCGTTGGCCCGGCCAGCGTGATTTCCAGCGCGGCGGCGCCCTCGCCGTTACACAGTAGGTCATTGCCGAGCAGGCGGTTGCCCAAGCGCAGCGCGCGCGCATCCATCGGCCCCGAGGGCGGCACGCCGACGGCCCAGTGGCCGAGGCGGCCGGGCCAGTCCTGCACAGTCGTTTGCGTACCTGCCGAAAGCACTTCGCAAGTGTCGGCGCGGTACACCAGAGCTTCGAGGCAGCGCGTCCAGGGTGCGCCGCTGGCGAAGGGCGCATCCGCGAGAATCTGGCGCAGATAGTCGCGGTTGGTTTCGACGCCGTACAGATGACAGTTCCCGAGCGCGTCATCGAGACCGGCGCGCGCGGCCGCCCGCGTCGGCGCCCACGCGATGACCTTGGCGATCATGGGGTCGAACCAGGGCGGAATTTCGCAGCCGGCCTCGACCCAAGTATCGATGCGCAGGTGTTTGCCGTCGGCGGGCGGGAATTCGACCTGCGTCAGCAGGCCCGGGCTCGGCTGAAAATCGCGGCCCGGATCCTCGGCGTACAGGCGCGCTTGAATCGAGTGGCCGCTCGGCGCCAGCCCGCGCGCCAATTCGGTTAGCGGCGGCAAGGTGCCGGCGGAGAGCTCCACCATCCAGCGCACCAGATCCACGCCCCACACCTGCTCGGTGACACCGTGTTCGACCTGCAAGCGGGTATTCACTTCGAGGAAATAAAACGCGCCGACGTTACTGTCTCCAGCGCCACTATCCCCAGCACCACTGTCATAGACGAATTCCACGGTGCCGGCGGAGCGGTAATTCACCGCGCCCGCGAGCCTGACGGCCGCTTCGCACAACGCCTCGGCGACGCCCGCCGGCAGATTGGGCGCCGGGGTTTCCTCCAGCACTTTCTGGTTGCGCCGCTGCACCGAACAGTCGCGCACGCCCAGCGCCAGCACGCCGCCCACCCCATCGCCGAATACCTGCACCTCCAAATGGCGGGCGCGTTCGATGTATTTTTCGACGAACACACCGGCGTCGTTGAAGTTGTTCTGCCCGAGGCGCACCACCGCATCGAACTGGGCTTCGAGTTCGGCGGCCGAATTGCACACGCGCATGCCGATGCCGCCGCCACCGGCCGTGCTTTTCAGCATCACCGGATAGCCGATGCCCGTGGCGGCAACGAGGGCGGCATCGACATCGGCCAGCAGTCCGGTACCCGGTAACAGCGGCAAGCCCTCGGCTTCTGCCAGCGCGCGGGCGCTGTGTTTCAGTCCGAACACGCGCAACTGCTCCGGTGTCGGCCCCACGAACGCGATGCCAGCGGCGACGCAGCCTTCGGCAAAGGCCGCGTTTTCAGACAAAAAGCCATAGCCCGGGTGAATCGCCTCGGCGCCACAGCCGCGCGCCACGGCGATTACCTTGGCGCCATCGAGATAAGTGCCGGCGGCGGGGCCATCGCCGAGGCTGTGGGCTTCGGCCGCGGCGCGCACGTGCAAGCTGCCGACATCGGCCTCGGCATAGACGGCAACGCCAGCAATGTCGAGTTCGCGCAGGGTGCGCAGAATGCGGCAGGCGATGGCGCCGCGATTGGCGATCAGCAGTTTGGTGAAGGGTTTGGCGGTGGCGGGTTGAGCTGTAACGGTGGTGGTGGCCATGGGAGCATCCCGATTCTGCGACAGGTCGTCCTGTCAATCAGTGAGGCAGCCCTGGCCGTCCAGGGTGGGGCTCGACGCCCAGATACGTTATGTCCAGCGTGCTATCGGGGTCTGACATCTATTTCCCTATTTCCCCCAGCCCAACCACTTGACGAGTCCTGCGCCAATTACTGTTGCGATGATGCCGGCGGCCCAACTGACAACCTTTATTGAAGGCGCGAATCTGCCAGATTTGAAGCCTGGTGGACCCTTGATAAATGAGTGAGTTACATCTTCACCAGCTTGGGCTATGTCCTCGGGATCGTAGCCTCCGCCGATACTTATGAAAACCGCGCGTTGGCTTGTGCGATTGATCTCATCAATGCTCGCGCGATCTTTGCGATTGATCTCATCCCGCTCTGTCTGATCTGACCGTGCAGTCTGGATGATCTGTACCGAACGTAGGTCCGATGGTGAGAAAAGGTCTTTGCCTGAAAAGAATGCTTTGCCTCGCTCATACGGCCGGATGAAGCATTCTTTCAGCTCGTCGGGTGACAAGTCAGAGAACAAGCACCGGCACTTGTCCTCCGTGGCAGTTTTGGCAATGACGTGATAGTAGGGCATCGTTGAGCGCTAACGTTTGAGCTCAGGCCGCGGCCCGAAAGGGCCGTCGCGCCTTCAGCAAATTGTTGGGCATCATCCGCTGCATGCCCTTACCAAAATGACGAGGGCCACAATTGCGACGAAGATACCGAGCAAGCCCTTGGCGAAGGCGGTCTCGAAAGTCGGCCCAGCGCCAGATTTAGTCGAAGCAGTTGATCTGGTTGGAATACTCGCACCAAGTTGATATACAGCCGCTACGACAACAGGTATTGGGCTCCTGCTTCCGGAAAGTAGCTTCTTAATTGATGCACTATATATGTGACCGGAATCCAATAGCGGGGCCAATTCAACGGCATCATCTTCGGGGACGAAGCCAATTTGATCACCGCCATCTGTCATTACTTGGATGGCATTCTCGCTATGGCTATTTCCGTGATCACGAGAGAGGACTACTCGATCCCCCTCCTCGACATATCGCTCAATAATTTTTGACCTTCCCTCGTACCTAGTGCCAGCGACCATGAAATCGAAGCGAGCAACCGGTCTGTTTCGCTCTTTTTCCTCATTCTGAGCAAGCCTTGCCTGCTCCTTGGTCGCCCTTTCCTGCTCCTTATCGGCTCTTTCTAGGCCAAGACGAGCGGCTTTTGACATTGCCCGAACGTCTTGAGGTAGAACCCGCTCAATGGCGATGAATAGATCTCTCTTTTCCGTATCAGTAACTACGCCGTCCTGAAGAATTCCCTCAACGATAGGAATCAGGAAGGGTATTGCGGGAAGGTCGCTTTCCTTGTGCTCAACGAGCCACGCCCTAATCTGCGCGACCTCCTCTTCGGACAGTGACCCGTCATTGGTTACGGACTGACAAAGCGCCAAGAGATCCGCGCCAACCTGGGAAGCGCGCTGACTCTTGGTAAGGGAAACCCTCTTAGCCTTCTCGGATTCCGCTTCCATTTTCATACTCCATATTGAGAACCGACGGTCAGAGCATGATGCCCAACTACAAATAGAAATAGGCACCCAAAAGCGTCTCTGATTGAACGTGACCACTTAACCCCACACCAGCACTTCCACAGGGGTGGGATTATAGCCATTGCAGGGATTGTTGAGCTGTGGACAGTTCGAGATCAGCACTAAGACATCCATCTCCGCGCGCAGCTCGACGTACTTGCCGGGGCCGGACAAGCCGTCGGCGAAGGTCAGGCCGCCCTCCGGGGTCACTGGCACGTTCATGAAAAAGTTGATGTTGGCGCCGATGTCGCGTTTGTCGAGACGGCCATCCTGGGCGCAGGCGCGCAGAAAGCTGTCGCGGCAACTGTGCATATGGCGGGTGTGGTGGCCGTAGCGGACGCTGTTGCTCTCCTGCGCGCAGGCGCCGCCCAGGGTGTCGTGGCGGCCGCAGGTGTCGGCGGTGATGGTCAGCATGGGCGCGCCGCGATTGGAGTACAGCACGCTGCCGGTGGTCAGGTAAACGCGGCGCTGGCGGCACAATGTGCGCTGGGCGTCGTAGCGCTCGCGCGGGTCGGCGGCGCTGAAGAACAGCGTGTCCACGGCCTGATTGCCCGCCAAATCGAGTAGCCGCAGCGTCTGCCCGGCCTTCAGCTCGCCGAGCCAGGGTTCGCCGGCCGGAATGGTGGTGCGCGCGATGGC
>JBPPNE010000110.1:0-3206 GCA_051306415.1 Porticoccaceae bacterium | reverse complement strand
TCGGGCAGGCCGACGCGGGCAGTCGCGGTGGCGACGCGGTAGTGAGCGCCGAGGGCGACTTCAAGACCACCACCCAGTGCAGTGCCATGAATAGCCGCGATGATCGGCTTGGTCGAATCTTCCATGCGCTGGATCACCGGCACCAGGCCGGGCTCTTCCATCGGCTTGCCGAACTCGCGGATGTCCGCGCCAGCGATAAAAGTGCTGCCCTCGCAGATCAGTACCATCGCCTTGACGTTGGCGTCGGCAAGACCTTTTTCGACGGATTCCTTCAGACCCGCGCGCACCGACTGGCAGAGCGCGTTGACGGGGGGATTGTTGATCTTGATGAGGCCAATGGGGCCTTGCGTGGAGAAGCTGACGGTAGTGGACATGGCGGCTCCTGAAGCGGTTGATTTTTAGGGACTGGAGAGTGCGTTTTTGCTGGCCGGCCAGTCTAGCAGCAATGGCCGGGGGAAACCCCAGTGGCCGCTTGCGGCGGTGCTGGACTGCTCGATTTGGAGTATATTTCAGCCCATTACGAAACCCGCTAATAACATCGACAGGAGAACCCCATGGCCATCAGCGAAGTGCATCATGTCGCGCTCAGCGTGCGCGACCTCGAAAAATCCATCCGTTTCTACGAGGACATCCTCGGTTTCCACAAGACCCTCGACATGCCGCTGGGCGGCAACGTCATACAGAAGCTGCTCAAGCTCAAGCCTGGCACCCAAGCCCGCTCGGTGATCCTGCAGCAGGGCGGCAGCATGGTCGGTGAAGTCGAACTCATCGAATTCTCGCCGCCGTCGGCGGCCACGGCGCCGAAGCGACCCGGCGACCCCGGTGTATTTCTGCTCTCCTTCGAAGTGCGCGGCGAGGAGCTCGACGCCGTCTGCATCCGCCTGCGCGGCCAGGGCATCCAGTTCTACGCCGAGGAGCCAACGACACTGGAGCTCAAGGGCTACGGCGAGATCCGCGCGGTGATTTTCGAAGACCCCGACGGCATCATGATCGAGCTCATCGAACTGCCGGCGCTGGAACAGGTCAAGGCCTACCGCGCCAAGCTGAAGGCGGCCGGGGGTTAGTCCAACGCATTCCCATTCCGACCCGGCAGTGCCGCGCCGACGGAAATCCAGGCCCTGGATTTGACTGAGCGCCTACTGGCGCGGCAGCGATGCTCCCCGCCCACATCAGCCGGTAGGGGCTGTGGGGGTCGGGGCCAGCGAGCCGAGGGCGCCTTCCTTGATGCCGGCGACGATATCCGATCCGCTGCAGTTGACGACGGGAACCTGCGCAGGCGCGATCGGCACCATGAACTGCTTTCGCGCCATTGCCGCTGCGATATAAGGCGCGAGTTCCTCGGCCTTGCGCGCCTCGCGCTCGGCTTCCCGCTCGACGAATTCGGGCATGATGTTATGGGCAAAGAGTTCCAGTGACCGGCAGATATCATCGTGGCGGTTCTTGCCGCATTGCTGGACAAAACCGACCTGATCAAGCCCCGATTCGGCGTATTTCCGCATATTCCTGCGCACCTCGTCGGGCGTGCCGATGCCGGGCGCCGGCGGCAGGCGCCATTTGTCGCGGGTCTGTTCAAAATTGTTCCAGATGTTTTCCTGGCCCGGACGGTGCGTGCCCTTGACGTAGAAATGCGCGCCGGCGCGGCTGAAAAACTCGAACCCCTCCTGGCCGCGGGCGACGGCGTCGTCGCGGTTCGCGGCGAGGGAAAACCCCACGATCATGGTGATATTGGCGTTGACCGTATGGCCGATGGGAACGCAGGCATCGCTCTTGATGATGCTGTAATACTCCTGCACCCAATGCTTGGCGTCTTCCGGGTCGATGAAGCCGAACACCAGTGCGCCGATGCCGCAGCGGGCGGCAAGCTGAATGGTCGAGCGCCGTGAACAGGCAACCCAGATCGGTGGGTGCGGGCGCTGTGCGGGTTTGGGGACGATGTTGCGACAGGGCATCGAGAAAAAGCGCCCCTCATAGCCGGGATAGGGCGTCATCGCCATCATGTTGGCGGTCTGTTCGACGCATTCGAACCAGGCGTCGCGCTTGGTCGCGGGGTCGATGTTGAAGCCGCCCAGCTCAATCGCGGCCGACGATTCGCCGGTGCCCCATTCGACCCGCCCGCCGGAAATCAGATCGAGGGCGGCGATCCGCTCCGCCACCCGCGCGGGGTGGTTGTAGGCCGGGTTCATCAGCACCACGCCATGCCCGAGACGGATCGACTTGGTGTTGCGACTGGCGGCGGCCAGAAACACCTCCGGCGCGGAGGAGTGAGAGTATTCCTCGAGAAAATGATGCTCCACCTCCCAGGCATAGTGGAATCCGAGCCGGTCGGACAGCTCCACCTGTTCCAGGGCATTTTGATAGACCCTCATTTCGGCGCCGTCTTCCCAGGGCTTGGGGCATTGCAGTTCGTAGAAAGTGGAGAATTTCATGGCGGTGTCCTGATGTTATTAGGTTGACGTTGCTGTTGTTATTAAAAATGCTATCGGCGGGGATGCCAACCACTATTCACGGGACAGCAGTCAGGGGGCAGCATTCAGTGGGCAGCGGTATCATCCACGGGCGGCATGAGTAGGTGTTCAGGGTCAGCAGCGCGACGCGCTGATACAGTGCCTTGTTGTGGTTAAATAAAACCCATGAATTGCACCGCCTGGGTTGGCGGCTTGGGTTTTCTTTGGAGCGGGGTCAAATCTACGGGCCGATGCTGGCTTGGGCTAATCACGGCACCGCATCCGCTGCGTTTTCATTCACCATTTTCATTCATCACTGCAATTGAGGAATAGCATGAGACTTGCCAACAAAGTGGCCCTGGTCACCGGCGCCGCCGGCCCCATGGGACTGGGCGTCGCCAAGCGCTTTGCCGAAGAGGGCGCCTCCCTCATCATTACCGACATTTCCGGCCGCCGCCTGGAGGCCGCGGTCGAGGAGATCACCCCGCTACTGGCGCGCGGCGCCAAGGTCCACGCCCACCGCGCCAGCGTGCTGGTCGAAGTCGAAGTGGACGAGCTGCTGGCGTCTTCCCGCGAACATTTCGACCGCGTCGATGTGCTCATCAATGTGGTCGGCGGCCTCTTCATCGACGCCAAATACACGCCGGTGCTGGAGGTCTCCGAGGAGCGCTGGGACGGTTGCTTTCGCGTCAACCTGAAGGGCATTTTTTACCTGGTGCGCAAACTCGCGCCCGGCATGCTTGAACGCCAGTGGGGCAAGAT
>JBPPNE010000109.1:0-5961 GCA_051306415.1 Porticoccaceae bacterium | reverse complement strand
CTGCCTTCCACTGCTCCCAGCGTGCAGGGTTGTAGGTAAACTTGGGGTGGTCGTAGGCGGCGGCGAGAAAGGTTTTGCCGGCGCATTTCCCGCTCACCGAGCCGATGAATTGCATTTCCTTGGCGTACATGGGCTTGTGGGCGTCGGGCACGGTTTTCGCCGGCTCCGCCGACCACAGCTTCTCGTCGCGCAGTGTTGCGATAATGGCCTGCGCATCGGCGTCGGTGAGATCGGCGCCGATACAGAGGTAGAGGCTGGCGTTGGTCATGTCCGCGCCATCGAAATACAGCTGGAAGTTGTTGATCAGGTCGGTGCCGGAAAGTGCCATGGTTTGGTCCTCGTGGTGGTGATCGGTTGTCGCTTTGTTATTTACTGACTCGCTGTTACCCGCTGCTTCGTCGAGCCGCTCAGAACGGATCAGATATTCTGGCCGTAGCCCTCGGTCCCGATGGCTTTTTGTTCGTTCAGCGCGGCGATATCCTGCGCCGAAAAGCCCCAGTCGGCCAGCGCTTCGTCGGTATGAGCACCGAAGGCGGGCGGCGGGAACTGAATCGCGCCCGGCGTACCCATAAACCGCGGCGCCGGCCCCGGCTGACGGACATTGTTGACGCGCGGAAAATTGTTGCGGGCGACATTGTGATGGTAGTTCATCGCCTCCTCGAAGTTCAGCACCGGCGACACGCAGGCATCGCTGCCCTCGAAGATGGCCGCCCACTCAGCGCGGGTTTTTGACGCGAAGGCGGGGATCATCTTCTCGCGCATTGCCGGCCACAGGCTCTTGTCGCGGTGGTTTTTCCAGCCGCTGCCGTCGATGCCGAGTTTATCCAGCGCGATGTCGAAGAACTTGCGCTCAATGGCACCGATGGCCATGTATTCGCCGTCGGCGGTGTCATAGGTGCGATAGAAGGGCGCACCACCGTCGAGCATGTTGGCTTCGCGCTTGAGTTCGTAGGCGCCTTCTTCATACAGCCCGAACATGCCGGCGGCGAGATAGGCGGAACCTTCACACATCGCGGAATCCACCACCTGACCCTTACCGGTGGTGCGGGCGCCAAGAATGGCGGCTAGGGTGCCGAAGGCGGAAAACATCGCGCCCGCGCCCATGTCGGCAACAACATTCAGCGGCGGACAGGGGCGGCTGTCCGCCGGCCCGATGGCCGCCAGCACGCCGGTGATTGACAGGTAGTTGATGTCGTGACCGGCGGAGTGGGACAGGGGGCCATTCTGGCCCCAGCCGGTGATGCGGGTATAGACCAGGCGTGGATTCGCGGCGAGCAGCACATCGGGTCCGAAGCCGAGTTTTTCCAGCGTGCCGGGGCGGAACGGATCAAGAATCGCATCGGCGCTGGCGACCAGCTTCAGCACCGCGGATTTCGCCGCCGGGTGCTTGAGATCGATGGCGACGGATTTGCGGCCACGGCGCTGGATGTCGTAATCCTGACCGCGGGGCACGCCGAGGCCGGAAGGTTCCGGTCGATCGAGCCGCAGCACCGTTGCGCCGGCATCGGCCAGCAGCATCGCGCACAGGGGGCCGGGGCCGATGCCGCCGAATTCAATGACTTTGACGCCGGCCAGGGGGCCTTGGGCTTGCTGGGGACTGCTCATGGTGCTGGATTCTCGTCGCTGGTTAAACAGAACAGGAAGGGGTGGGGTTGATACCGCCACTGAGGTGGCGGGCATTATTGCACCTGCCGGGGTGCTGGGTGAATCCGCATCTTGGTGACACAGGGCTGCCTGGTGCGAATGCCGTCATTCAACGGTGGATGCAGGCGCGAACTTCATAGTAGCTTGGGCACCCCACCCGATATGGAATCGATGGGCGTTTTAGCGTGGATCACCACGTTTGACATGATCTGACGCCCTTGTGTAGCCTCGCGCCGTCAATTCTTGCGTACGCGCAAGGTGTAGTACAAGGTGCCTTTGGGGCATCCACTGATAGTTAGCAGCACATATGGCCAATGCACATGCAGTCAGCGACTCTGAAGCAGAAACTCTAAATGGAAGCAGGCCAGCGCAATCCCGAATATTGATGGAAGCGCCGGCTCCACGGATTTACTTTTCGTTCACTTAAACGACGGCTATTCCATCGACCGCATAGGGTTGCCTGATTGGCGTCACTCGGTAGTTGACTGCAGGATTCAAATCATGAGTATTATTGTCAGGGAAGTAACCGACAAAAGGGGATTAAAGGAATTTATCGATTTTCCGTATCGCTTGTATAAAAACCATCCCCAGTTTGTGCCCCCCTTTCGATCTGATGAAGAAGCCACTTTGCGTAGGGATAAAAATCCCGCCTTTGAATATTGCGAAGCAAAATACTGGCTTGCTTATAGAGACGGCAAGATCGTTGGGCGCATCGCTGGCATCTTGAATAGCGCATACATTGAAAAGTGGAGGAACAATTACTTGCGGTTCGGGTGGATAGATTTTGAAGAAGACCAGGAAGTGGTGAATGCGTTGCTGGCGCAGGTCGAAAACTGGGCAACGGAACGAGGAATGGAAGCCGTTCATGGACCCTTGGGATTTACGGACTTCGACAATGAAGGAATGTTGATTGAGGGCTTCGATCAGTTGGGAACTTTGGCCACGATTTACAATTATCCCTATTACCCTTCGCTACTTGAAAAGGCCGGCTATCAGAAAGATACCGACTGGTTGGAATATAAAATAAAGTTGCCGGCCGAGGTCCCCGCCAAGCTGGAAAAAATTGCTTTCATAGTAAAAAAGCGACTGGGTTTGCAGGTTGTGGAAGCCAAAAAATCCAAGGATGTTTTGCACTATGCGAAGGAGTTGTTCGAGCTTATTAATTCGGCGTATGCGGACTTGTATGGCGTGGTACCTTTGACTGAAAGACAAGTTGCCTATTATACCAAGCAGTATTTTTCGTTCATCCGAGTTGATTTTGTGTCGTTGATTACGGACAGAGAAGGACATCTGGTGGCTTTCGGCATTACGATGCCGTCATTGTCTCTCGCTTTGCAAAAGGCCAAAGGCAGTTTGTTCCCTTTCGGTTTTTATCACATCCTGATGGCGTTGAAAAAAAACACACTCGGTGATATGTATCTAATCGCTGTGAGAAAAGACTTGCAAGGAAAAGGAGTCAATTCCCTCGTCATGCATGAACTCACGAAGACCTACATCAAAAATGGGATTGAATACGCTGAATCAAATCCCGAACTGGAAACTAATAAGCAAGTGCAGGCGATGTGGCAGCATTACGATGCTCAGCAGCACAAAAGAAGACGCTGCTATATCAAGCAACTATAGGCGCTCATGAAAAACAGGGGCTCATGAAAAACGGGTCTTCCCCAATCATGATAGGTAGCCTAGCCTGATCGTCCATGAGAGATACACAGCTGTACAGCGAGATATTGGGCATCGAGAAGCCGTGGCAGGTGACCGGAGTACAGGTCTCGCTGGCAGACGATGAAGTGAAAGTGGCCATTGCCGGCGGGGCGGTTGCCGGTTAGCATCGTCGCCGCCACAACGCATTCACAATATCCGCACGACACGACCACCAAGCCAACACGGGGAATTAAAACGCGATGGCCGATATCGAGATCAGGCATGCCCACGAGCTCACGGACGCTGAGCTGCGCGAAAAAATGAACGCACTGATGGGCAAACTGCAAGCGCGCTTTGGCGGCGAGTGCCACTGGCAGGGCAACTGTGCGCATTACGACCGCAGTGGCATCGACGCGCGTATCACCTGTGGCGAACGCGAAGTCAGGGTCACCGTAAAGCTCGGGCTGATGATGTTGGCGCTGCGCGGCGTTATCGAGTCGGAGATTCGCGGGTCGCTGGACAAGTATCTGGGCTAGGCGCTGTTCACTCCATCGGCATGTCGGGCTTTCGCCACGATGTGCGGTTCAGCCACCCATCGTGCGCGGCCGATCAAACACCGATAAATATCGCCGAAACCGGGCTGCCCGTGGCGGGGTGAACGGGTTCGCGAATCTCCAGCAGCTGCAATCCATTGGCGCGAAACAGCCGCGTCCAGGACTCCAGCGTGCGGAAATACCAGGGCGCGGGATCGCCGAAATCGCCTTCAATGCCGGCCCAGGTGCCCTCCCGCCAGCCGTCGCGGTAGGGGTGTTCGCCGCGCGCAACGACGGCGGGGTGCAGTGTCTGCACGATAAAAGCGCCACCGGCGTTCAGCAATTGCGGTATGGCCGCGAAGAGTTTGTCGACGGACGCACCGCCCAGCAGTGAGAAATTAGCGACAGCGACGTCAAACCGGTTCGGGATCTTGCCGGCGGCGAGATCGGCATAGGAGGCGACGCGAAAGTCGCCACCGCCTGCCCGTTGCGCTGCCTCGATAAGTTCCGGCACCACATCCACACCGGTTACGGAGATCCCCGGCGCGGCGAGCGCGCGGGCGAGCCAGCCCTCGCCGCAGCCGATGTCGAGCACGCTGGGTGGGTTGCGGGCCGTGACCGCCGCGACAATGGCGCGGTCGGTTACCGCGCGGCGGCTCTCGATGCGGCCATCGCGCACAGCCTGGGTCCAGGGCCGTGCGTTCTGGCGCCAAGCCGCGACGATGGTTTCATCGCTAAGAATAGCGCCACCTCTCAGGGCGCGCTCATCACCCAAAGCGTCCACAGTGGGGGTGTCCGTGGACGTCATGCCAGCTGAAACCCCTCGTAGCCCTTTGCCGCCACGTCATTGCATTTTTCAACATAGGGTGGGAAACCGCCAATGTAGGGCATAAAGATGCGCTGCTTGCCGAGGATGTTGGCGCCTAGATACCAGGAGCTGCATGAATTCACCAGCGTGCCTCCCGCCACTTCATTGACGTGATCGACCCAGGCGTCTTCAGCTTCTTTTGTCACGTCGATGGTGGACAGCTTGTGCTTGCCCATATAGGCAATGATGTCGGCTATGTATTCCACGTGCTGCTCGATGGAGGTCACCATGTTGGTGAACACCGACGGGCTACCCGGCCCGCTGATGGTGAACAGATTGGGGAATCCGGCGGAACACAGGCCCAGATAGGTGCGTGGTCCGGCTGACCATTTTTCCTTCAGGGTGTTGCCGGCGGTGCCGCGAATATCGATCTTGTTGAGGGCGCCGGTCATGGCATCGAAACCGGTGGCGAAAACCAGGGCATTGAACGCGTAGGTCTTGCCAGCAACGGTCAGGCCCTCGGGGGTAATGGCCGCAATGGGCGTCGTGCTGATATCCACGAGGGTGACATTGTCGCGGTTGTAGGTTTCGAAATAATCGGTGTCGGCGCACAGGCGCTTGCAGGCAAAGACCACTTTGGGCGTCAACAGGGCCGCGGTTGCCGGGTCCGTTACCTTTTGGGCGATTTTCTCCCGGACGAAATCAGCGACCATATCGTTGGTGTGTTGATTGACCAGCAAATCGGCAAAGCCGCCATAGAAATTCAAACCACCCATCGCCCAGCGTCTTTCAAGTTCGGCGCGGATTTCCTCGGCCGACATCTCGGTCGCGGCTTTTTCGTTGGACTGGACGTCAAAAGCATTGAATTGCTTCTTCCCGGCCGTTCGTAAGGCGGCGTAATTCTGCTTCACGTTTTTCACATATTCGGGATCGAGGGGTGCATTGCGCGCCGGCACCGAAAACGTCGGCGTGCGCTGAAACACCGTCAAGTGAACAGCCTGTTCGGCAAGTTTCGGAATCGCCTGAATCGCCGATGAGCCAGTGCCGATGATGCCAACCCGCTTGCCGGTGAAGTCGACACCTTCATGAGGCCATTCCCCGGTGTGGTAGATCGGTCCCTTGAAGGAGCCCATGCCTTTGATATCGGGCTTGTTGGCGGCGGACAGACAGCCCGTCGCCATGATGCAGAATCGGGCGCTGAAGCGATCGTTGCTGTCGGTGGTCACCTGCCAGCGGCTGCTGGCTGCATCAAACACGGCCGCCACAACCCGCGTGTTGAATTGAATGTCGCGGGCCAGATCGAAACGCTCCACCACATGGTTGATGTAGGCGAGA
>JBPPNE010000108.1:0-6932 GCA_051306415.1 Porticoccaceae bacterium | reverse complement strand
GGCAGTCTGGCGCTAGCCGCGCGCGAGCGTCGGTTGTTCGCCGAGGTGATCGGCGCCTCGCGCAGTCCGCAAACCCTGGATCAGGCGTTGGCGGCGGGGGTGGTCGACCGCGTCGCCGAGGATCTGCCGGCCCTGTTGAAAACCCTCACTGCCGGCGATCTGGTGGTCATTGGCGTGCCAACGCTGACGGTGCCCGCGATCCTGCGTGAACTTCAGCGCTCTCTTTCACCCACGGTGACGGTGACCGATGTCGCGAGCGCCAAGGGTAGCGTCGTCGCTGCCGCCGCCGAGATCTACGGCGCCATGCCCGCCCAATTCGTGCCTGGTCACCCCATCGCAGGCTCGGAAAAAAGTGGGGTGGGTGCGGCCAACGCGGAATTATTTGTCGCTCATCAGGTCATATTGACGCCGCTTACCGAGACGGGCGCCGCGCATCTGGCGAGGGTGCAGGCGCTGTGGCGCGGAGTCGGTGCCAGCGTTAGCCTGATGCCGGTAGCCGAGCACGACGATGTGCTTGCCGCGACCAGCCATCTGCCGCACCTATTGGCTTATACCCTGGTGGACACCCTGGCTGGACTGGAGGAAAACCGGGAAATTTTTCGCTATGCTGCCGGCGGTTTTCGCGACTTCACCCGTATTGCGGCGAGCGATCCGGTGATGTGGCGCGATATTTCGCTGGCCAATCGCGGTGCGATTCTCGCGGTGTTTGATCGGCTGACCGCCAGCCTGCAGCGCGTGCGCGCGGCGATTGTCGAGGGTGACAGCGATCATTTGCTCGGTGTCTTCACGCGCGCCAAAGAGGCGCGTAACCATTTTCAGAAAATGCTTGAGCGCAGGGCCTATCTCGAACCCATGAACGAATCGACCCTCGACTATCGCGTCGTCCCGGGTGGTTGCCTGCGCGGCGACGCTCGCGTTCCCGGCGACAAATCCGTTTCCCACCGAGCCATCATGCTGGGATCCCTAGCTGAGGGCGTCACCGAGGTTAGCGGTTTTCTCGAAGGCGAGGACAGCCTCGCTACCCTCCAGGCATTCCGCGACATGGGCGTGGTTATCGAGGGCCCAGAAAGGGGGCGGGTAGTGATTCACGGTGTCGGTTTGCACGGCCTGCGAGCGCCCGCGGGTCCGCTGTATCTGGGCAATTCAGGCACCTCCATGCGCCTGCTCGCCGGCCTGCTCGCTGGGCAGAATTTTGCCGTCACCCTGAGTGGTGACGAGTCGTTGTCGCGGCGGCCAATGGCGCGGGTCGCCGTGCCCCTGCGCGCTATGGGCGCGGTGATCGATACCGGGGAGGGTGGAGTGCCGCCGCTGGTGAGCCGTGGCGGCGTTGTCCTCAAGGGCATCGACTACCCATTGCCGATGGCGAGCGCTCAGGTTAAATCCTGCCTGTTGCTAGCGGGGCTTTATGCCGAGGGCGAAACCCGGGTCACCGAGCCCGCGCCCACGCGGGATCATACGGAGCGAATGCTGGCGGGGTTCGGTTATCCGGTTACCCGTGTGGGCGCCAGCACTGTGATTCGCGGCGGCGGCAAGCTGACCGCTTGCGCTATCGATGTGCCGGCGGATATTTCCTCGGCGGCTTTTTTTCTGGTCGGTGCAAGTATCGCGGAAGGATCGGATATTGTTCTGAGGCATGTTGGTGTGAATCCCACCCGTATAGGCGTTATCAATATCCTGCGTGCCATGGGCGCCGTCATTGACCTGTCCAATCAGCGCACAGTGGGTGGTGAGCCGGTGGCTGATATGCGCGTACGTGGTGCTCGTTTGCGTGGCATCGATATTCCAGAGGATCAGGTGCCGCTGGCGATCGACGAATTTCCAGCCATCTTCATCGCCGCTGCCTGTGCGCGGGGAACTACGGTGCTGACCGGCGCAGAGGAGTTGCGGGTGAAAGAGAGCGACCGCATCCAGGCGATGGCGGATGGGCTCACCCGTCTGGGCATCAAGGTCGATCCGCGCCCTGACGGCATCCTGATTGAGGGCGGCCGGATCAGTGGCGGTGAGGTAGATAGCCAGGGAGATCACCGCATCGCGATGAGCTTTGCAGTAGCGGGCCTCTGCGCCAATGGCCCGATAGTGATCCGCAATTGCCATAACGTTGCCACATCCTTTCCGGGATTCGCCCAGTTGGCGGCCCGGCTGGGTCTCAGGCTGACAGAGGAGCGCCGATGAACCATCGCAAGATCCCGGTCATCACTATCGACGGTCCCAGCGGCTCAGGTAAGGGTACCGTCAGCCAGCTGTTGGCGACCAAGCTGGGTTTTCATTACCTCGACAGCGGCGCGCTGTACCGGTTACTGGCGTTGGCGGCGCGCCGGCATCAGGTGGCGTTTGACAATGTCGAGGGCCTGGCAGTGCTGGCAGCGCATATGGATATCACCTTTGAGATGGATCCCGAAGGCAATCTTCCAAAAGTGATTCTGGAGGGGGAAGACGTCTCCCGCCTGATCCGAACCGAAAGCGCAGGCGCTGAGGCGTCGACAGTGGCCGCCATTCCAGCGGTGCGCGCGGCGCTGCTGCAGCGCCAACGTGCCTTTGCCCGCCCTCCCGGACTCGTCGCCGACGGCCGTGATATGGGGACAGTGGTTTTCCCCGCCGCGGAGGTCAAGATTTTTCTCATCGCGGCGCCTGAAGTGCGTGCCCAGCGTCGCTATAACCAGTTGATTGGTAAGGGGGAAACTGTTACTCTGCGCGACCTTGTGGAGACGGTGAGGGCGCGCGACGAACAGGATCAGAATCGTCTGATATCGCCGCTGCGGCCGGCGGCAGACGCGCAGATCCTGGATAGTTCTGGGCTAACCATTCCCGAGGCATTAGCTGCAGTGCTGGTGATCGTGCAGACACGGCTGGCGAGTTAGTGACTCGCCACTGGTGTAGCGGCTAATGGAAAGGGTAACGTTATGACAGTCGCACGATTTGTTGATGCGGTTGAAAGTGTGAGTTTTGATCGGAAGCAGAAAGAGTTTAGCCAGCAGTGCTCTTCAGCTTCCTTTACGTTAACTGCCCGCGATGCTGGCATCGCGGTTGGGGCAATGCCCCTTTATTTTTTGAATGAGGTCACGTTCACATGAGCGACAGCTTTGCCGAACTTTTTGAAGAAAGTTTAAAGACAGTCGAAATGGCGCCCGGTGCCATTATCACCGGTGTGGTTATCGATATTGACAAGGATTGGGTTACCGTCCATGCCGGACTCAAATCAGAGGGTGTTATTCCCACTGAGCAATTTCTTGATGATAACGGGCAGCTAACCCTCAAGATTGGTGATGAGGTTCAGGTTGCTTTGGAGTCGGTAGAAGACGGCTTTGGTGCCACTCGCCTGTCGCGTGAGAAAGCGCGACGCAACGAATCCTGGACCGAGCTCGAGACGGCGCAGAAAGGCGATAAAGCCGTTATCGGCATTATCAGCGGCAAGGTCAAAGGTGGCTTTACTGTCGATATCATCGGTCTGCGTGCATTCCTCCCGGGCTCTTTGATTGATGTGCGGCCGTTGCGGGATACGGCCCATCTTGAAGGCAAGCCGCTTGAGTTCAAGGTCATCAAGTTGGATCAGAAGCGCAACAATGTCGTGGTTTCGCGTCGCGCTGTCATGGAAGCGGTCAATACCGCAGAACGTGATGAATTGCTCGGCAAGCTTGACGAAGGTGTTTCGCTGAAAGGCGTGGTCAAAAACCTGACCGACTATGGTGCGTTTATTGACCTCGGTGGCATCGATGGGTTGCTTCATATTACCGATATGTCCTGGAAACGGATCAAGCACCCGAGCGAAGTCGTCAACGTTGGCGATGAGATTGATGTCAAGGTGCTCAAGTTTGATCGTGAAAGAAATCGCGTTTCCCTCGGTTTGAAGCAGATGGGCGAAGATCCCTGGGTAAACATCAAAGCCCGTTATCCAGAAAACAACAAGGTGTCGGCGACGGTCACAAACCTCACTGACTACGGCTGTTTTGCCGAGTTGGAAGATGGGGTTGAAGGCCTCGTCCATGTTTCCGAAATGGATTGGACCAACAAAAATGTGCACCCATCCAAAGTGGTGCAGATGGGCGATAAGATTGATGTCATGATTCTCGATATCGATGAAGAACGCCGCCGTATTTCTCTCGGTATGAAGCAGTGTCAACCGAATCCCTGGGATGAATTCGGCAAAGGTCACGCCAAGGGTGATCGGGTTTCCGGTACTATCAAGTCGATTACCGATTTCGGCGTTTTCATCGGGCTGGACGGTGGCATCGATGGTCTCGTGCATCTTTCCGATATCTCCTGGCATCAATCAGGCGAGGAAGCGGTGCGCAATTTCCACAAGGGCGATGAACTGGAAACGATCATCCTTGCGGTTGACGGCGAGCGCGAGCGTATTTCTCTCGGCATCAAGCAATTGGCCGACGATCCTTTCAATATCTATCTGGCAGCCAATGACAAGGGTGCTGTCGTCAAGGGCATTGTCAAGGAAGTTGATGCCAAGGCCGCACAGATTGTTCTTGCTGAGGGCATTGAGGGGGTCATCAAGGCTTCCGAAATTTCTCGCGAGAAAGTCGAAGATCCGCGCACCGTGCTGAAGGTTGGCGATGAAATCGAAGCGCGTATTATCAGCACTGATCGCAAAAACCGACTGATAGCGTTGTCGATCAAGACCAAGGATATCGCGGAGGAGAAAGCGGCGATTCAGGAACACCGCAAGCAGGAAAGTGAGGCGATTGTGCCTACAACCATCGGCGATCTGATCAAGGCGCAGATGGGTGGCGGGGACAAGTCCTAGACGCCTGAAGGGAAAGGATTCCCATCCCCGCATGCTCAGGAAATCCAAAGTATGACCAAATCCGAGCTTATCGATAAAATTAGTCTCCGACAGGATCAACTACCGCCTAGAGACGTGGAGTCGGCGGTGAGAATGATCCTTGAGGAGATGGCGCAGGCGCTAGCCAACAACCGGCGGATAGAGATCAGAGGCTTTGGCAGTTTTTGCCTGCACTACCGGGCGCCACGCCGGGGCCGCAATCCAAAGTCCGGTGATGCGGTTGATCTGCCCGGAAAGCACGTGCCCTATTTCAAGCCGGGAAAGGAGTTGCGAGAACGGGTGAATGAAAGCGCCGTCAACGCCTAAATTTGAGTTTGGTTTGATTGGTGTAGCGATACGGCAAAGCTCCTGCTTTGCCGTTTTTTGTGGAGACGCCATTATGAATAGCTCACTCCGACAGTGGGGTAGAAAATGCGGAGGCTAAAATACCTGCTTTGGTTAGCCTTCGTCATTGTGTGGGTCTTGGTGGGGTTGTGGGTAGTCCAAGACAATCCAGAAACAATTACGTTGCGGCTGCTGGGCTTTGTCGTGGGTGAGTTGCCTCTCGGCATTTGGATGATCGGGATATTTTTTATTGGGGCGGCAGCGGGCCTTCTGTCAGGCTCAATAGCGCTGTTTGGATTGCAGCGTAAGGTTCGGCGCTATCGCAAGCCGGGAGTTGGGCAAGCCCCGAAATCTGGCGCTGGCCAATCGCAATAAACGACGTCATGAATGAGAAGAGCGCCGCTCAGCTGGCCGTCGATCAACCCATCATCGTCGCGCTCGATTATTCCACGGGCCAAGAAGCCGAGAATTTTGTCGGCACCATTTCCCCACATCTGTGCAAACTGAAAGTTGGCAAAGAGCTGTTTACCGCTGCCGGTCCGCAGCTGGTGTCTCGATTGGTGAACGCTGGTTTTGACGTTTTTCTGGATATGAAATTTCACGATATCCCCAATACGGTGGCGCGAGCGGTGTCAGCCGCTGCTGATCTTGGGGTATGGATGCTCAATGTTCACGCATCGGGTGGTTCACGGATGATGATTGCGGCGAGAGAGGCCGCCGACCGCCATGGCGGTGGAGCACGACTGATCGCCGTCACTGTGCTGACCAGCATGACTGAATCCGATATGCGCGAAATCGGTGTTAGTGGTGGTATTGAGGCCCAGGTCATGAGCCTCGCTGCATTGGCAAATAGCTGTGGTCTGGATGGAGTGGTTTGTTCCGCCGGTGAAGCGCGACAAATTTCTAACCGATTTGGTGAGAATTTTCTGCGGGTCACACCTGGAATCAGGCTCAATCAAAGTAATTTCGATGCTGGCGATCAGCGCCGCGTTTTTACTCCAGTTCAGGCAATGGCGGAGCGAAGTAGCTACCTGGTCATCGGACGACCGGTCACTCAGGCCGACGATCCGCAGGCTGCCCTACTTGTCATCCGCGATCAAGTTGAAGAATATTACCGCGTAGGGCAGAAGCCCTACACTCCCTAATTGGGGGTTCATCAGCACGGAGTGCCTTTTGGCACAAGGAGTATCAATATGAAAATCACCAAATCCTTGTTTTCTCTACTTTGCGTACTTGCGGTTTTGGGTACGGCTTCGATGCCGGTGACAGCGGAAACGACAGCGAAAGCGGCGGCGAATGTTGCCACTGCGGTTGCGAAGGAATCCGGTGCCAGTGCGATTAATATCAACACTGCATCCGCGGATGAAATAGCCACGGCCTTGGATGGTATTGGAGCAAAAAAAGCGGACGAGATAGTGCGGTACCGGGAAGCCAATGGCCCATTCAAAGACAAGCAAGATATCTTGAAAATAAAGGGTATCGGTGAAGCAACGCTGAAGAAAAATGAGTCCATGATCGCTCTTTAGCGCGCGGTTCACAGAAACCCTTTGTACCTGGCGCCCTTTTTGGTTGAGTTAATGATGTGGCCAAGAAGGGCGCCGGATTCAGGTGCTAGATTTGATGTTCTGCGATTGTCTAATTGGTGAATTTTTGGGTCTCCCCCAATCATGGTGGGTGAATCAGGCGGCGGTTTCAAGTTTGAAGTGCAACACCGCCCATTGAGTTACTGATTTCACGTGAGAAGACCTCGAATGGGGTTTCGTAGTCGAGGCATCGACGTGGGCGATTGTTCAATTGCCGGGCAATGGCCTTCAGG
>JBPPNE010000107.1:0-5267 GCA_051306415.1 Porticoccaceae bacterium | reverse complement strand
GCCAGCAATTGAATAGCCCAACTGTTTTCCTGAAGCAGTCGCCAAGAAAAAGGGCCGACACTTAGGTGTCGGCCCTTTTTTGACGCGCTACGGGTTGGGTCAGAACTGGTAGGTTAACCGTACGGTGACGTCGTCGGACCACTCCAGCGGCGCAAAAACGGAGCCGGTGTTGTCGGCATCAATGACGTTGACAAAGGCTTCGACAGTCCACTCCTCATTCGGCTTGTACCGCACCGCCGGCTGGATAAAAAAGCCACCGTTCAGATCATAGAGAACGGACAAATCGGCCCGCCACACGAGGTTGGGAAAAGGCTGCTGGAACGCAAACACCAGGCCATCCCAGCCGCGGTCATCCTCTCCGCCACTCGGCAGCCTGTTTATATTGCCGCCAATGCCGCTTAAATGACGCCCCAACAAGTCGCTTTCCGATTTGTGCATCCACTCAAAGATAAAGAATGTCGCCGGAAACGCATCCGAAAAACGGTGGTACTTTTCCAATACCAGGCTGGTTGCCCACTCATCTGACTCAATAAAGTTACGCGACACACCGGTGGCGGTAAATTTTTTGTCCGGCGTATAGCTGGCCTCAAAACGCATCACCAGTTGGTCTAACAAGGTATCCGGCTCGGCATAGAATATGTAATTAAAACCAAAGCCAAAGATATTTTCCGAGGCATAGACGGCCTCGGGGGCCGCTTGGAGAGCGGAACCAAACCCAGTAACAAACAGGTCGACGAGAACCTGTCCTTGCGCCAGCGTTGAAACACGCGAGTCGCCAGGCGCGTCGGTCAGACCAAAGGCGGAAAATACGGTAAACAGGTCGGTGAGATAAGGCCACTCGTCTCTCAGGCTATTCAGTATCTGGAGGCCATCCAGCCCCGCCAATGTTGTCGCACCATACCAGTCGGATAGCGAATTGAAGCCGTATTCCCCGGACAGTTCCCGGGTGAAGGGCTGGCTTGCCAGCAGCGCCCCCGACGGCCCCAACGGGCCGTTAAGCGGACTACCTGGCAGAGACAAACCACCGGGAACCAGTTTGAAGATAGGGTCAGGATTATGCCGGCTCACCGCAAAGAGTTGTACACCCAAATTACCCAACTCGCCGCGCAGACGGAAGCCGCCGTTGATCTGGTTATCCACCTTGTCAAAACCCGGGCCGAAATCGACCGTCGCCTGATAAGGCATCAAATTATAGGGTGAACCCCGATTCGGCAACACGGAGGGCTGGAACATTTGCGCAAAAACTTCCAGCTCCCAGTGCTCGCTGAAACTGTAGCTGGCGCGGATACCGGGCGCTGACAGCCGTTCATCGGCGTATTCCTCTGCGCCAAAATCAAAAAACAGGTGGCGCCGCAGATCCAGGCCATTGGCAACATCGGCGACCCGGAAGAACAGCGCCTCACCCCAGGCGATCTGTTGTTGACCAATGCGCAGCCACAACGGCCCCTTGGCGTAATCGAAATACAGCGACGGCAGGTCAACCATATAGTTGTCGTCGCTGATTGACAGATAGGTGGCTTCGTTGCCGTGGTTATTTACGCGGAAAAGGTCGACGTCACCATAGTCTTCAAAGACATCGGGCTGATAGTAACCGCGCACCTTGGCAAAGGCGCTCCAATTGTTGGAAAGAGTGGCACTAAAGTCGACCTCAGCCCGCGTAGCGAAAACATTCCAGTCGGCCTCTTGGTTCAGTTTCGGCTTGCTAAGCGTTGGTGGTATAAACCCCAAAGAGCATGCGCCGGCTCCCGGCGCACCGCCGGCAAAGATATCTATCAGGGCGCACGCACCCGGGCTAGTCAGCGCGGTATTGGGTAGGGTTTTACCATTTAGCCGGTTGCCATTGGGGTTCTGGGGATTTTGATCATCGTTGATCTTGTAAGCCATCTCCTGTCGGATGAATCCCGACACCGTGTAGTCAAATGCGTTACAGATGTTTGTCCAAGCCATTAGACTGGTTGTCAGGATCAGCAAGCCACGCTTTTGCAGATACCATTTTTTTTCATGATTATCCCCTCTGAAGCTAGGTTGTGTAGCAATGTTCTCTGTATTTGGTCATCCGCGCCGTAGAGCAAAATACCCGAGCGTTACCGGTGAGTCCCGGCAACACTTGGTGACAACCTGTTTACCATTTATAAAGAAGAACCATGTGGATCATAACTCGGCGTCAGGTTGCTTCAGGGCATCAAACTTGAGCGTGGCGTAATCAGACCCCCCGTTGGCGCAAATGGAACTTCTTGAGCTCAACCGACGATTGTTATCGCGCCAATCAAAGACGGGTAACGAGGGACGCTCGGGCGCGGCGAGCCAATTCAATGTCGCACGGAAAGCAAAAAAGCCCGCTCTGAGGCGGGCTTTTTGTCTAACGGCGAGGGCTTCAGAACTGATAGGTCAAGCGAAACGTAATGTCGTCGGAGTAGTCGAAAGGCTGAAAGATGCTCGCTTTTCTACCATCAAGGACCTTGGCAAAGGCTTCGACAGTCCAGCTCTTGCTGGGTTTATAACGCACGGCCAGCTGGAAAAAATAGCCCCGGTTAAAATCGTAGAGAACAGACATGTCCAAACGCCAGACCAGGTTCGGGAACGGTTGTTGAAACGCGAACACAACTCCATCCCAACCACGATCCTGCTCGCCGCCACCGGGGCGCGATATGGTACTGCCACCGAGACCACTCAGATGACGACCGAGCAGGTCGCTCTCCTTGCGATGCATCCATTCAAAAATCAGAAAGGTAGCGGGAAACTCATCCGAAAAACGATGGTATTTTTCCAGCGCCAGGCTGGTCAGACTTTCGTCTTCCTCGATATAGTTGTTACTTAAGTTGTTCGTAAACTTGCGGTCGGGTATATAGGCAGTTTCAAATCTCACCACCAATTGATCCAGCAGCGTGCCCGGCTCGGCGTAGAAGATATAGTTGAACCCGAAGCCGAAGATATTCTCCGCCGCATAGTGGGCCACCAGATTTCCACTCAGGCTGGAGCCGAGACCATTGCCAATGCCCAATGCCGGCCCAAGCCCAACGCCCGCCGCGAAAAATAGCTCCAGAAAATCCGTCGCGCTAACGCGCTAACACCGCCCGGCACCAAGCCACCGAGAGTATTTGGGCCGCCGGCATCGACTGTGGTGACAATGTCCCCGTTAGCGTCCGGCACCACCCCGATGGCCTGCGCGAATCCTGCAATCCAAGGCCAGTCTTCCACCAGGTTGTTGAGCACTTGAACACCATCGGCGCGCCCTGTATCGCCGCAGCGTAAAACCATTCCTGCGGGCTGGTGGCGCCCATGCCACCGGGTTCAAAGACAAAGGGCTGAGTATCAAAACCGCAGAACGCTTTGCTCACCGCAGGCACCGCGGGATCGGCACAAACGCTATCCGGTATCAATTTCTGCCCACCGGCTCTGAGGTTGAAAATCGGATCCGGGTTGTGGTGGCTGATCGCAAAAAACTGCACGCCAAGATTGCCGATCTCGCCCTTGAGCCGAATACCGCCGTTGATATTGTTGTCCACCGCGTCAATGCCGGACTGATAGTCAACGTTGTAGCCGGTGCCAATGAGGTTGTAGGGCGTATAGTTGTTGGGCAGGATCGTCGGTTGAAACATCTGCGCGAACACTTCGACGTCCCACTTCTCGTTGAAATTGTAGGTCAGTCGAACACCCGGCGCCGCAAGTCGTTCATCCGCGAACTCCTCCGCACCGAAGTCGAAAATGACATGGCAGCGAAAATCGAGCCCGCTGGGCGCATCTGCAACGCGGAAGAACAGTGCTTCGCCCCAGGCGATCTATTGCTGACCGATACGCACCCACCAGGGTCCGTTCGCCCAGTCCAGATAGAGGGCGGGCATATCGAGCATGTAGTTATTTTCGCTGTGGGACAGGTAGGTGGCTTCGTTGCCATGATTTTTGACGTTGAAGCGATTGGGCTGGCCACCCTCGCCATCGACGAATTTACTGTCGTCGATCTCCTCAAACACATCGGGCTGATAGTAACCGCGAAATTTCACAAACCCGGTCCAGTCATTGGAAAACGTAAGCGCCACATCAACTTCGGACTTTGTCGCGAAAACGTTCCGGTCATTTTCGTAGTGGGAATAATCCACGCCCCTGGACACCGTAATGGCTCCCGGCGGAGCGGGTATAAGCGGGGTGCCGGTCAGGGCGCCCTCCAGGGTATAGGTTTTGCCATTGAAGCGATTGCCAGCCCGATTCAACTGATTTTCGTTGCCGGAATACTTGTACGCCATTTCCTGGCGAATGAACCCGGACACCGAGTAGTCGAACGCACTACAGACACTTGCTCAAGGCAGTAAACCCACCGTTATCACCGCGGGTAAACTTGCCCTCAATCGCAGCCCTGTGTTCATTGCCGATTCCCTCTTTAATTTATTGCATGTACTTAATAGTAGGTAACGGTGTTGATTGCGAAAGGACGCTCCCGATCTCGCTACCTGAGAGCACCCCCACTAGCCGCGGATAACGACCAGGCGTTGTTGCTTTTCTCAATCTGCAATCTGCATTCCGATTTAACGCAATAGCCAAAAATTATTCAGTACATAACAAAAATTCTATTACATCCGGCAGCGGCGCTCTCGCGCCAGCAAGTGAGTCGGACTTGCGGCAGGTGGTACCTTAGGGCTAGGGCACTGCACCAGGATGAAAGCGCTGTGTGGAGGCCACCAGATTCCTCGCCGAGTCACCGATCACAAAAGTCGAGGCAGAAAAAAGCCGGCTCCAAGGCCGGCTTTTTTCCAACAATCGCTTTCAGAACTGATAGGTCAGGCGAACGGTAACATCATCCATAAAATCAAAGGGCTGAAAGATACTGTCCTTCTTGCCGTCGACCACGTTCACAAAGGTCTCAACCGTCCAGGCACCGCTGGGTTTGTACCGTACCGCGGGTTGGAACAGGTAGCCGTTGTTGAAGTCATACAAGACAGACATATCAATCCGCCAGACCAGGTTCGGCAGCGGCTGCTGGAACGCGAACACGAGGCCATCCCAACCGCGATCATCTTCACCACCGCCCGGACGTTTGTTGATATTGCCGCCGATACCGCTCAGATGACGGCCCAACAGATCGGTTTCCGAGCGATGCATCCACTCGAAGATGAAGAAGGTCGCGGGGAAGCTGTCGGAAAACCGCTGGTATTTTTCCAGCACAAAGCTGGTCAGATACTCGTCTTCTTCCTTGAAGTCGGTCCGCAGATTGTTGGAGAACTTCTTGTCGGGGGTATAGCTGGCCTCGAAGCGCACCACCAACTGGTCGAGCA
>JBPPNE010000106.1:0-23933 GCA_051306415.1 Porticoccaceae bacterium | reverse complement strand
TCGTCCCACAGGCCGCGGGCCTTGAGATCGTGCACCAGGTAGCTGTTGACGACGGTGAATTCGCCGGACAGATTCGATTTGACGTACAGGTTCTGGTAGGTCGGCTCGATGGACTGGCTGACACCGGTGATGTTGGCGATGGTGGCGGTGGGCGCGATGGCCATGACGTTGGAGTTTCGCATGCCCTGGCTTTGCACCTTGGCGCGCAGCCCGGCCCAGTCGAGGGTCTGCGAGCGATCGACGGCCAGGTACTGGTCGCCGCGGCTCTGTGCCAGCAGCTCGATGGAGTCGATGGGCAGAATGCCGCGGCTCCACAGCGAGCCGGCGAAGCTCGAATAGGCGCCACGCTCGGCGGCGAGATCGGCGGAGGCCTCGATGGCGTAGTAGCTCAATGCCTCCATGGAGCGGTCGGCGAACTCCACCGCCGCTGCCGAGCCGTAGGGCTGCTGGAGCTGGTAGAGCGCATCCTGAAAGCCCATCAGGCCGAGGCCGACCGGGCGGTGGCGCAGGTTCGATTGGCGCGCTTCCGGCACCGAGTAGTAGTTGATGTCGATGACGTTGTCGAGCATGCGCACCGCGGTGCGCACGGTGCGGCGCAGCTTGGCGGTATCGAGGGTGCCATCAGCGCCACCTTCTTGCACGAGAATGTGCTGGGCCAGATTGACCGAGCCCAGATTGCAGACGGCGATCTCTTCGTTGGCCCGCGTGTTCAGCGTGATCTCGGTGCACAGGTTGGAGGAGTGCACGACGCCGACATGCTGCTGCGGCGAGCGCAGGTTGCAGGGGTCCTTGAAGGCGATCCAGGGGTGGCCGGTCTCGAACAGCATGCCGAGCATCTTCCGCCACAGGTCCTGGGCGCGGAGTTTCTTGTGCAGCTTCAGGCGGCCGTCGCGGGCCATGGCCTCGTACTCGGCGTAGCGCTGTTCAAAGGCGGCGCCGTACAGATCGTGCAGGTCGGGCACGTCGTTGGGTGAGAACAGCGTCCACTCGCCATCTTCAAACACCCGCTTCATGAACAGGTCGGGCACCCAGTTGGCGGTGTTCATGTCGTGGGTGCGGCGGCGGTCGTCGCCGGTGTTCTTGCGCAGCTCGACGAACTCCTCGATGTCCATGTGCCAGGTTTCGAGGTAGGCGCACACCGCGCCCTTGCGCTTGCCGCCCTGGTTGACCGCCACCGCGGTGTCGTTGACCACCTTGAGGAAGGGCACCACGCCCTGGGATTTGCCGTTGGTACCCTTGATGTAGGCGCCGAGACCGCGCACCGGGGTCCAGTCGTTGCCGAGGCCGCCGGCCCATTTCGACAGCATGGCGTTGTCGTGGATGGCCTTGAAGATGCCGTCGAGATCGTCGGGCACCGTGGTCAGGTAGCAGCTCGACAGTTGCGGCCGCAGCGTGCCGGCGTTGAACAGCGTCGGCGTCGAGCTGGTGTAGTCGAAGGACGACAGCAGCTCGTAGAACTCGATGGCGCGGGCTTCGCGGTCGTCCTCGTTGATCGCCAGGCCCATCGCGACGCGCATGAAAAAGCATTGCGGCAGTTCGAAGCGCACGCCGTCGCTGTGCAGGAAGTAGCGGTCGTACAGGGTTTGCAGGCCGAGATAGCTGAACAGCAGATCCCGCTCCGGCTTGATCGCGGCGCTCATGCGGGCGAGGTCGTAGCCGGCGAGTTCCGCGGCGATCAACTCCTGCCGAATGCCGCGCTCGATATAGATCGGAAAGGCCTCGGGGTAGAGCGCGGTCATCTCGCGCTGGGTCGCGGAGTTGGCAACACCGAGAAACGACAACGCCTCTTCGCGCAGTCCGTCCATCAGCAGGCGGGCGGTGGCGTAGGTGTAGTTCGGCTCGGTCTCGACCAGGGTGCGGGCGGTGATCACCAGCGAGGTGTTGACATCGCTCTGCGCGACGCCGTCGTACAGGTTGCGCAGGGCTTCGCCGAGAATGGCGTCCACCTCGACATCCTTGAGGCCGGCGCAGGCTTCGCTGACGATCGTGTGCAGGCGGGCCATGTCCAGCGGCGCGCGGCTGCCATCGGCGAGCGTGACCTGGATGCTGGTCGTCGCATACGCGGTCGGCGGTTGCACGGTGGGGGTGCGGGCGGCGCGCTCGCGGGCGCGCTCATCCCGGTAGATCACGTAGGAGCGGGCGATCTTGTGCTCGCCGCTGCGCATCAATGCGAGCTCGACCTGATCCTGAATGTCCTCGATGTGGACAGTGCCGCCGGAGGGCATGCGCCGACGGAAGGTCTCCGTCACCTGCTCGTTGAGGGCGGCGACGGTGCGGTGGATGCGGCCGGAGGCGGCGGCGACCGGGCCTTCGACGGCCAGAAAGGCCTTGGTGATGGCGACCGCGATCTTGGTGTCGTCATAGGGCACCACGGCGCCATTGCGTTTGATGACCCGGATCTGGCCCGGCGCGGTAGCGGCGATGGGACTCGCCAGGGTTGGGTTATCGCGGTGAATGTCGCCAGCGCCGATGGGCGAGGTCTGCCGCTTGATTTGTCCGCTGGTGGATGCGGTGGCGGGTGCTGCTGTTTCTGCTTGTATGGGTGATCTGGAGTCCATGCCTTTATTCCTTGGTGTCTGATATATCGGGCACGTTTGACATGCCTGAGATGGGTGGATAGAAAAATGCAGTGGTGCGTCCGTACGTCATGTAGATGTCCGCGATGGGATCGGTAGGTCCTTTACCAGCTGGGGGCCAGTTCCTTGGATCCGATTATTTTCAACAAGTCCTTTTGATCCAGCTCCGTGGGGTTGGTAAATCTTGGTTTCTAGTGGCCGCTTGCTATCAAAAACCACGCTTCAAAACAGCTTTAGCTTGCTTAAAGCAACCTTGAGCTGGTAAAAGATAACCACTCATACGCTAAAAATACCGCTCAGGGGTTATACACAAGATAAGGTGTCGGAGATGAGGATGCAACACAAGATATATGATAAAAGGTGATAAAAGGTCTTTGTCTAGTTCATCGTTAGTGAACCCTTACCGGCTTGACGGATTGAGGGCGGCGGTAGCGAAGCCTCAGAGGGCGGCGCCGAGCTTGCCGCGGAACACGAAGTAGACCGCGCCGAGGATGCACAGCGCTGCCCACAGATAGTCCAGCTTCAGTGGCTCTTTGAGATAAAACACCGAGAAGGGCACAAATACCGCGAGGGTGATGATTTCCTGTAACAGTTTGAGCTGACCCACTGACAGCAACGCGTGACCGATGCGGTTGGCGGGTACCTGGAACAGGTATTCCAGCAGCGCGATGCCCCAACTCACCAACACCGCAACCAGCCAGGGCTTGGTGTTGAGTTCTTTCAGGTGGGCGTACCAGGCGAAGGTCATGAAGACATTGCTGATGGTCAGCAACAGAATGGTCGAGCCAATGACAGGCATGGTGGGCGTCCCGGGTGTGATTGAGCGGAGTTGGCGAGCGGGGAACGCGCCTGCGGGCAACCGGATCCCCGATACATGGTAACTGCGGACGCCGCCAAGGCAAGGCTGGGGGCCTGTCGGACTGAAGCGTTCGCGGTAGGACAGCCTGAAGCCAGACCGGCTCTTGGAGTTCAACGCTCCCGGTTCATTGCTGGCGGGACAGGAAAACGCAGGTTGACGCAGAGTCCCGGCGGCATCGGCGAGTCGTCGAGACTCAGGCGCGCGCCGTGCAAATCGGCGATGCGGTGCACGATGGCGAGGCCGAGGCCGCTGCCGTCGTTGTAATGCAGCTTGCTGGTGTCGGCCCGGTAAAAGCGCTCCAGCACCCGTGATCGCAATTCGACCGGGATGCCCGGGCCGGCGTCGATGATATCCACCAGGATAGCGTCGGCGCTGGCCTTGATCGCCACGGTCAGGCGACTGCCGGCGGGGGCGTACTGGATCGCGTTGCGCAGCAGGTTACCGAACAGGATAGCCAGGGTTTCGGCGTTGCCAGTCAGCGTCGCGCCGATGTCTCCGCGGAGGTCGAGGTGCAGTTGTGGCTCGCGGTTGATGGCGGCGAGCTGTTGCCAGCAGCCCTCGATCAGGGGCGCGAGCGCGAGTTCCGCGGTGGGCAGCTCGACGCTGTCCGGGTCGAGGCGGCTCAGCGTGAGCAGTTGCTCGATCAGTAATTGCGTGCGCGACAGCAGGTGGTCGATTTCGGCGAGAGACTCGGCGGTATCGCCGTCACCGCGGGCATTACCGCGGGCATTGAGGGCGTTCTGCAGATGGATTTTCATCGCCGCGATGGGCGTGCGCAGCTCATGGGCGGCATCGGCGGTAAAAGCGCGCTCGTGGTCGCGGGCGTCGCCCAGGCGCTCGAACAACTGGTTGATGGCCTGCACCACGACGGCGACTTCGCTCGGCGCCCGCTCGATGCGCAGCGGCTCCAGATTGTCCGGCCGCCGCGAGCGCAACGCCGCCGCGGTCGCGAGCAGCGGTGCGAGCCCGTAGTGAACCACGGCCGCGACGATGCCGATCACCAGCAGGAGCGCCAAGAGCACCGGCGCGATGCCTTGATTGAGCATCTCGCGGCTGATTTCGGCGCGGATGCCCATCCGTTCACCCACCGCGATCCAGCGGTTGTCGTCGTGGAGCATGAACACCCGCCACTGGTGACTGCCAGCGGCGACCTCCTGGTAGCCCGGTTGCAAGCTGGCGCCCCAGGGCTGCTCCGGCGCCGACGCCGAGCGCATCGACAACCGGCCATCGCGCCAGATTTGGAAGGCGACATTGCGCTCGTAGGGGTGTCCCCAGACCTGGGCGTCCTCGCCGCTGGCGGAGCTGGGGATATCGAAGATATCAGTGATCAGCGTTTTTGCGCCGGTATCAGGGTAGTCGGCGGATTGCCGCAACAGGCGGGCGTACTGCGCCAGCTGGGCGTCGAACACCTCGGCGACTTCGTGCTGGATCGAGCGGTAACTCCAGGCCATGCTCGCCGCCAGCAGGCCGGTG
Source organism: Porticoccaceae bacterium (assembly GCA_051306415.1). Taxonomy (GTDB): domain Bacteria; phylum Pseudomonadota; class Gammaproteobacteria; order Pseudomonadales; family Porticoccaceae; genus CBDDRG01. The sequence goes on along the minus strand of JBPPNE010000106.1, from coordinate 19,025 downwards.
ATCGGCAGCGCCAGCGCCAGCGTGAGGAAGCGGCGGATCGAGATCACGGTGGATCGACGACGTAACCGACGCCCCGCAGAGTGCGGATCAGCTCCGGGTACAGCTTCTTGCGCAGGTGGTGGATGTGGACTTCGAGGGCATTGCTTTCCACCTCGTCGCCCCAGCGATAGAGCTGCTGTTCGAGATACTCCCGGCGCAACACCCGGCCGGCGCTTTCGAGCAGCAGTTGCAGCAGTTGAAACTCCCGCCGCGCCAGGGACACCGCAGCGCCGTCACAGGTCACCGCATGGCTGTGGGGACTCAGTACGACGCGGCCGTGGCGAAGCACGCCGTCCGCCCGACCGTGGCGGCGGCGCTGGATCGCGCGCAGGCGGGCGAGGAATTCGTCGAGGTCGAAGGGCTTGGTCATGTAGTCGTCGGCGCCGAGGTTCAGCCCCGCGATCTTGTCGCCGGTCTGGTCGCTGGCAGTCAGGATCAGCACGCCGACGTCTTGGTGATCGGCGCGCAACTGCTTGAGCACCGCCAGGCCGTCGAGGCCGGGCAGACCGAGGTCGAGCACCAGGAGCTCGAACGCCTCACTGCGCAGGATCGCCAACACCTCGTCGCCGCGGCGCACCCACTCGGGCGCGAAGCCTTCGCGTTCGAGCGCGGTGACTAATCCTCGCCCCAGGGACTGGTCGTCCTCCGCCAGTAGTACGCGCACGCTAATCGCCGCCAGTTATTGTTTGGCCGCGATCTGGTCGAGCAGCGCCTGGATCTGCTGGCGGCGACCGGCATCGGCGGCGGTACGTCCGGGACGGGGCGGTGCGGCCAGCGCCTTTTCGAGCGCCGCCCTGGCGTCCGCGTAGCGCTTGCTGGAAACCAGGTAGTCGCCGTAGAAGTAGTTGGCGTCGATGTCGTCGGGGGCGATCACCAGCGCCTGGCGCAGATGTTGTTCGGCGATATGCTGGTCGCGGAAGCTGATCGGCCAGCCGGGCGCCTGATAGTACAGCGATCCCAGCGTGGTATGGACGCCGCCGGCCAACACCTTGTCATCCAGTTTTAGCGCGCGCTCCAGCGAAGTGCGGGCCAGCCGAAGGCTCTTGAGCGCGCCGAGGCCGCCGGCGGCGCCGGCGTAGGTGGACTGCGTGATGCCATCCCAGATCCAGGCTTCGGCGCAATGCGGTTGCTCTGCGGTGGCGGCGGCGGTGCGCTGGGTGAGCGCCTCGTAGGCCTCTTCGCGCTCGGCTTCCGGCAGGCTGTAGGTGATTTCGTCCCAGCGCTGTTGCAGGCCAGTGGCAAGCTCGTGGCATTTGTCATCCGCCGCCAGCAGCGGACTCGATAGCAGGAGCAGGGCGGGGAGCAGTCTTTTCATGGCATTTTGTCTCCGGTGGCTTGGCGGGCGTAACGGGCAATGGTGGGCAATGGTGGGCAATTGCTTGGCCAGCGCACTGTCGACAACCTGGGGTAGCAGCGCGTTGAGGCGGGCAAGGAATTTTTCCGGCCAGCCGATATGGGTAACCCACTGCTGCCGTGTCATTGCCGCGACGATGAGCGCCGCTACTGTATCAGGGCTGTCGACGGCCGTCTTCAGCGCCCGGTTAAGGTCGTCGACGGCGCCGGCATTGAGTGCGGTGCGGGTGGCCCGCGGCGCAACGTAGAGCACCTTCACCGGCGACCCGGCGAGTTCGCGGCGCAGTGCTTCGCTGAACCCGCGCAGGCCGAACTTGCCGGCGCTGTAGGTGGCGAAACCAGGAAAGCCGATGCTGCCGAAGGCGGAGCCGACATTGACCACCAACGCCGTGGGGCGCCCGAGTAGCGTGGGTAACAGTGCACGGGTGAGCAGGATTGGCGACCAAATTGGCTTCCAGCATGCCGGCGATGGCGTTGTCGCCGAGGTCGGTGAACAGGGCGAACTGGTTGATACCGGCGTTGTTGATGACCGCATCGAGGGGTCGGGGGTAATTGGCACAGGCCGCGACGATCGCCGCACGGCCGGCCGCGCTCGCGATGTCGGCGACGACGATGCGGTGGTCGCCGGGCAGCGGTAGCTCGCCGCGCAGGCTCTCCAGCGCCACCGGGTTGCGCCCGCCGAGCAGCAGGCTGGCGCCGGCCGCGGTGAGCTGCCGAGCGAGCGCGCGACCGATACCGCTACCGGCGCCGGTGAGCAGTATCACCTTGTCTTTCAGATCCATCGAAGTGCCCCTCTGTCATGGGTCGGGTGTCAAGTGAGTTGAATCAGGCGCTCGCTGGCAACGGAATCGAGCGGAACAGCTCGCCGTACAGACGATAAATGACCCGCGCGACATGGACAATGGCGGCGCGATCGGCGCTGGCATCGATGCGGTTCATCAGGCTGGCGAAAAACTGGAGGTGATCCTGATCCAGCGTGCCGTGGGAGGTCAAATAGGTGAACGCGCTGGCGGGCAGGCTGAGAGCGGCCTGAAGCCTTGCGGCCGCCGCGGCGGCGACGGCGACACTGGTGCCTTCGAGCACCTGCACCATGCCGAAAAAGCCGACGGGGTTGCCACGCTGCACGGTGTCCCAGGCATAGCTGACCATGAGTTCGGTGGCGAGCCGCGGCTGGCCGTGGCGCACCGCGTCGGGATCGCCGCCGCAGGCCGCGATGTCGGCGAGCACCCACTCCTGGTGGCCCTGCTCCTCGGCGATGTAGTTGGCGACCGCGGCCCGCAGCCACTCGAAGGAATCGGGCAGGCGGCTGCCGACAGCCATCAGCAGCGGCACCGTGTGCTTGACGTGGTGGTAGGCTTCGGTCAGGAAGCCGGGGTAACTCGGCAGCGGCAGAGTGCCGGCGAGGGCGGCACGATCAGCGCCCCGCACCAGGGTCGGCCGTCGCCAAACACCAGGGCCTGGGCGATGGCCGGCTGCTGGCACAGCGCGCTCTCCGGCCACTCCGGCGAAATGTTGCGGCCATAGCTGCTGATCAGCAGGTTCTTCTTGCGGCCGTGCACGCTGGCGAAGCCCTCGGCATCGATGGCGCCGAGATCGCCGGTCGCCATCGGTCCCGCGTGCGCTGGCTCGCCCAGGTAGCCGAGAAAACCATCGCCCGTGACGATGATCTCGCCGTCGCTGGCGACACTGACCTGCCAGTGGGGCAGGGGCCGGCCAACAGTGCCGGGCCGGTTGTGGGCGGGCGTGTTCAGGCAGACCACCGAGGCGCACTCCGACAGGCCGTAGCCCTCCAACACCGGCAGTCCCAAGCCGCGAGCCTGTTCCAGCAGTTCCGCCGTCACCCGACTGCCGCCGACCGCAACGATCCGCAGCGACGGCAGCCGCTGCCCGCTGGTGATGCACCAATAGGTCAGCGCCTGCAACATCTGCGGCAGCAGGACCACCGACTGCGGCTGATAGCGGTCGATGGCGGCGGCCAGGCGAGAGGCATCGAACTGGCTGGAGCCGGTGAGGCCCACCTCCTCGCCCGCCAGCAGGATCAGCTCGCCACCCATCAGCAGTGTGCTCCAGGCGCCGGCGAGGTTTTCCAGCAGCACCGCGAGCGGCAGCGCGCAGAGATGGCGGCGGCTCGGTAGCGACGCCAGCAGTTCGGCGAGGGCCGCGGCGGTGCGGTGCTGAGTGGCATGACTCAGGCAGACACCCTTGGGTACGCCGGTGGTGCCGGAGGTGAAGGTGATCTTTTCGGTGCCGGGATGCAGCGGCGGCGAGCTTATGCGTGGGGCCGTGCACAGGGTCAGCGCACCCAGGCGCGTGCGCTCGCGATAACCGAGGGCTATGGCCAGTGCGGTGTCGTCGCTGGCGATGCCGTCAATGCCGGCACTGGCGCAAACATGGGTGAGTTGCGCCGGCGTAAAGAACCCGGGTAGCGGTACCAGCGGCACCGCGGCGTGCTGGGCGGCCAAGTCGGCGACGATCCAGTCGGCACCGTTGGCGGCGAGCAGACCGAGACGACGAACCAGTGGCGTGCGCAAGGCGGTAGCCATCGCCTCGACGCGCTGCCACAGCGCACGCCAGGACAGGGTCGCCGTCCCGGTGCGCAGCGCGAGGGCCTCGGGTTGGTTCCGACTGTGCTGTTGAACGCTGGCTAGCAGGGGGTTCACGGGTGATCGGGGGATGGCATCGGCCGCTCTCCGAGCAGTGCCGCCAGTTGGGTGCTGACGTTGGCGAGCGCTGGATTAGCGGCGAGTTGGGCGCGACAGGTCGCCGCCGAGGTGGCCAGCACCTGACTCGGCTGATCGTAGTAGCGGCCCCAGTGCTGATAGCCCTCCTGCAGGCGAGTCTTGTCGGCGCGCGCGACGGCGGTCACCGGCCAATTCAGGCGGGCGAACAGGTTCTGTACGCCGGGGGTGGCGTTGCACACCACCCAGCGGAAGTTGCGGCTGTCGAGCAGCAGGCACAGCGCAATGAACAGCAGCACGCCGGTGCCGGGGCGGATCACCGCGAGGTTGCCGATCTCGGCGATGGTCTCGCCGTCCACCGGTTGGCGCTCGACGGTGGCCACCACCTGTTCGATACGGGCATCCAGGTACTGTTGAATAAATAGTGGCTCAAGGGTCGCCGGGCGAATGCCGACCGCGCCGAGGATGCGTTCACCGTCGTACAGCGCCAGCAGCCAGGGTGCGAACTGGTGGATATCGGCGCCATAGGCGCGGCGGAACACCCGCGCGATGAAGGCCTCGATGTCGCCGCGCGCCGGATCGGTGCGCTGGGCGAGCACCGGCCCGGTGGGCAGCGGGCGAGCCCAATCGGTCGCGGTCTGGTCGCAGGGGGCACGGCGGGACATGTGTCGTTACTCCTAGATGCGATCCTGTGGAATCACGATGGCAGGCTAGAGGGTCAAACTTAACGCAAACTTAACCTCGGGACACTGCTACCAGCTTCTTCGATCGGCTCGGGAGAGGGGCTGCTCCCTGATGTTGAGTGTGGTGCGATTGAGCTGTGTCGAGCGCGCATCAGAGTTGAACGCCGAGCGCAATTAGCGGCTTCATGGATTTCACTGGAGTTTGCCGCCGGCCGCTGGATATCCGTCTCCCGCAGGGCCTTAAATGCTACCGTCGAATGTACGCCGTCCGCTGCGTACGCACCATCTTCGACAGGTCGCAGCCGCTGTGGTCTCATTGCCGATCAGTAGCGAGTAAGTTAGTAGCGAGTAGCAGGCTGATGGTTAATTTCATTTTAGCCATGGCCTCTTGTAACCTATTTGAGAAATCCAATCGAGGAACTGGCCGATGGCGGCTCGCTGGATCGAGCAGTTGCTCAACCCCGCCTGTTATCCCCACCCGGTGGGGCGGATCGAGCTGATTGAGACCCACATCTCCTGGGTGATACTGACCGGAGACTATGCCTACAAGATCAAGAAGCCGGTCAATTTCGGCTTTGTCGATTTCTCCACGCTGGACAAACGCCAGCACTACTGCGAAGAGGAGTTGCGTCTCAACCGCCGCTTCGCGCCGCCGCTCTACCAGGGTGTGATCGCAATTACCGGCAGTCCGCAGGCGCCCCGTATCGGTGGTCAGGACGAGCCCTTCGACTATGCGGTGGTGATGCGCCAGTTCGATCAGGCCGCCCTGCTCGACCGCCAGCTGGCCGCTGGACACTTCAGCCTCGAAGACGCCTTTCGACTGGGTGTGGTCCTCGCGGACCAGCATCGCCTGGTCGCGGTGGCCGGCACCGACTCGCCCTACGGCAGCGCCGAGGCAGTGATGGCGCCGGTGCGGGAGAATTTCGACCACTTGCGGCCACGCCTTGATGATCCCGCCGATAGCGCCCTATTGTTGCGGCTGGAGCGCTGGAGCCATGGCGAAGGCCAGCGGCTCGCCGAACGCTTCAGCGCCCGCCGCGCGGCGGGCTGCGTGCGCGAATGTCACGGTGATCTCCATCTCGCCAACATCGCCCGCATCGATGGCGAATTCATGCTGTTCGACTGCCTCGAATTCAACGCTGAATTGCGCTTCATCGACATTCAGAGTGAATTGGCCTTTGTGGCCATGGACCTCGCCGACCGTGGCCGTCCAGACCTGGCCAATGGCGTGGTGAATGGCTACCTGGAACAGAGCGGCGACTACGAGGGGCTGCCGCTGTTCAACTATTACCGGGTCTACCGCGCCCTGGTACGGGCCAAGGTGGCACTGTTGCGAGCCGAGCAACTGACCGAACCCGCGCGTCGGCAGGCGCGTCGGCAAGGCAGTCACTACCTGCTGCTGGCGGCACAGTTCACCGAGCCCAGGCGTCCCTGGCTGGGGCTCGCCCACGGCGTCTCCGGCACCGGCAAATCGCGGCTCGCGCTTGACATCGCCAGCCACACCGGCGCGATCCGGCTGCGTTCCGATGCCGAGCGCAAGCGGCTGCATGGCCTCGACCTCACCGCCCGTGGCGGCGGCGCGGCCGGGCTTTACAGCGCCGAGGCCACCCGCCACACTTTCGAGCGCCTGGCCGAGCTGGCCCGCGCCATCCTCACCGCCGGCTTCGCGGTGATCGTCGATGCCACCTTTCTGCATCGGCCACAGCGGGCCGCCTTCGCCGCTATCGCGACCGAACTCGCCGTGGCGCGGATCATCCTGTCGATCACGGCGGAGTTCGCCACGCTGGTGAGTCGGCTCAACGCCCGTGCCCAAGATCCGCGCGAGGTCTCGGACGCCGATCTGGCGGTACTGGAGAATCAGCTGCGAACGCAGGAACCGCTGACGGCGGCCGAGCGTATCGAGACTATTGCCCTCAGCGCCGAGCGGCTGCCGGTCATCGCCGAGCTGGTGCGGGAGATCGAGCGGCGCGCTCGGCAATGGCCCTGAGGCAGCGTTGGCTTGGTCTGGAGGGCGTGTGTTCGATGGGCTTGAGTACCCGGGCCGGATGTACCGTCCGCCAGCCATCTCCACGCCACGGTATGTTGCAAACGGCCGGCTAGCCCGCCATTATGTCAACTGTCCATCGTCAACTGCCCATGAGAGAATCGGGAGAGAAGTCGCTTTGACGGGTTCAGCCCACAGCGGTGGGGGGCCGCCTTGCACGCTCCAGGCAGAGACAGGGGAACGCCTGTCTGCGAACCAGGTTGTTGAGAGTTCGAAGCGCTCCGGGCATGTTGTGGCGAGCATCGTTAATAGCTCCCTCCAGGGCCGTTGGTCTCTGCGGGGAGGGCGGACACCGTGTGGCCGCTGCGCCAGGATTATCGGCTGCGGCCGTTTCTGGACGAAGTGCAAATGGCTAGAATGGCTTCATCCGGATTCAACCGACTGCTTCGACAATGGCTTAACCCGAGCGCCATCCATCATCTCTATCCCCACGTTCCACCTGTCACAATGACATCGGCCAATCCGCAACCGACCAGGATCAATTGATGAAATACTCCGCGTTCACGTCACTCCCCGCAATTATCGTCGGCGTCTTTTTTGCGGCGGCCGTCATCGCCGACGACGGCCGCAAGGTTGGCGAGGTTAGTACGGTGTTCAAGTTTCTGACTCCCAACGACAAGATCAAGGTGAATGCGTTCGAGGATCCGCAGATACGCGGCATTACCTGTTTCATCAGCCGCGCGGTGACCGGTGGGCTCAAGGGTGCGTTCGGGATGGCGGAAGACACCTCTGACGCCAGTATTTCCTGTCACCAGACCGGTGCTATCCGGTTCAACGGCAACATCGAGGGAAGCGCGAAGGGAGAGGAGGTGTTCAACGAGCGCCGCTCGCTACTCTTCAAGGAGCTGCACGTCACCCGTTATTACGACCAGGCGAGTAACACGCTGGTCTATTTGACCTGGAGCGATCGCGTCATCCAGGGTTCGCCAAAGAACTCCATTTCCGCCGTCACCCTGATGACCTGGGAGGGCGTGGCGCCGGAGGCGGCCAAGCTCGATTAGCCGCTTGCTGGAACCCGGTGGGAACTGGGTGCGGCGAAACGTTGAGCGGAATCAGTTCGTCAGCAGAAATTCGATCAGGGCTTTCTGGGCGTGGAGCCGGTTTTCGGCCTCGTCCCAGACCACCGAATAGCGTGGGTCTTCGAGCAATTCGGCGCTGACCTCTTCGCCGCGGTGGGCCGGCAGGCAGTGCATGAACAGCGCATCGGACGCGGCCTCGGCCATCAGCGCGTGATCGACCTGAAAACCCGCAAAACGGGCGAGCCGCTGCTGCTGCTCGGCCTCCTGGCCCATGGACGTGAAGACGTCGGTGACCACCAGCTGGGCGCCGGCGACTGCCACCGCTGGATCGTGGGTGAGCATCACCCGATCGCGGTGGCCGGCGACCAGATCGGCGCGGGGCTCATAGCCCGGCGGGCAGGCGATGCGCAGATCGAAATCAAACAGCGCGGCGGCTTCGATGTAGGACTGGCACATGTTGTTGCCGTCGCCGACCCAGGCCACAGTCCTGCCGCTCAGCGAACCGCGGTGCTCGACAAAGGTCTGGATGTCGGCAAGCAGCTGGCAGGGGTGAAAATCGTTGGTCAGCGCGTTGATGACCGGCACCCGCGAATGGGCGGCGAAGCGTTCGATTTTTTCCTGTTCAAAGGTGCGGATCATGACGATGTCGGCCATGCGCGAGATCACGCGCGCGGTGTCCTCCACCGGTTCGCCGCGACCGAGCTGGGTATCGGTCGGCGACAGAAAGATGGCGCTGCCACCGAGTTGCGCCATGCCCGCCTCAAAGGATACCCGAGTGCGGGTTGACGCCTTCTCAAAGATCATCGCCAGCACCTTGCCGCGGAACGGCTGCCCGGCGGTGCCGGCGCGGTGCGCGGCTTTCAGCGCGATGGCGCGCGCGATCAGTGCCTGCAACTCGGCGCGGGAGAGATCGGCAAGGGAGAGAAAATGTCGGCGCACCACGGCGGCTCCTGTTGTTTTTAAAACCCGGTTTCAGCTCCCTGCTGGGACTCTGGTCCTCAAGATTTCACTGCGCCTTGGACCCTAAAAGCGTCTGATCAGTTGACTGAGGGTGCCCACCAGCTCAACCGCCTGCTCATCGGTGAAGATCAGCGGTGGCAGCAAGCGGATCACCGATTCAGAGGTGACATTGATCAACAGCCCCTGTTCCGCCGCCTGTCCGACCAGATCGCCGCAGGGGGCGTTCAGCTCGATGCCGATGATCAGCCCCTGGCCGCGGATGTCGCGGACGCGGTCGCAAGCGGCGAGCTCGCGCTGGAACAGCTCGCGCAGGCGCGCGCCGAGCACGGCCGCGCGCGCGCCGAGGTTGTCGCCGACAATGGTGTTGACGGTCGCAAGCGCCGCCGCGCAGGCCAGTGGATTGCCGCCGAAGGTGGAGCCGTGGCTGCCCGGTTTCATCAGTTCCGCCGCAGCGCCGTGAGCGAGGCAGGCGCCGATCGGCACGCCATTGGCGAGACCCTTGGCAACGGTAACCACATCGGGCAGCAAGCCGTGCTGCTGGTAGTTGAAATAGGTGCCGGTGCGGCCATTCGCGGTCTGGATCTCGTCGAGCATCAACAGCCAGCCATAGCGGTCACAGAGCGCCCGCAACTGCGGCAGATAATCTGTGGCGGGAACGCGCACGCCGCCCTCGCCCTGGATCGGTTCCACGAGGACTGCAACCACCTCGGGATTGTTGGCGGCGATGGTCTCGATGGCGCCGATATCGTCAAAGGGCGCGCGGGAAAAACCCCGCACCAGCGGCTCAAATCCGGCCTGCACCTTGCGGCTGCCAGTCGCCGACAGCGTTGCCAGGGTGCGGCCATGGAAAGCGTTTTCCATCACCACCACGGTGGGCACGGCAATGCCCTTGCTGTGGCCGTAAAGACGCGCCAGCTTGATCGCGGCCTCGTTGGCCTCGGCGCCGGAGTTGCAGAAAAACATTCGATCCATCCTGGAGACTGCCTTCAATACGTCGGCGAGTTGTTCCTGAGCCGGAATGCTGTACAGGTTGGAGCAGTGCAACAGCTTTGCTGCCTGTTCATTGATCGCGACGGTGACCGCCGGGTGGGCGTGGCCGAGGCCACACACGGCGATACCCGCTAGTGCGTCGAGGTAGCGCTTCCCCTGATCGTCCCACACATAGGCGCCCTGGCCACGAACCAGGGTCAGAGCTCGGTTGCCATAATTGTTCATCAACGCATCGCTGGTCATGGCGCGGACTTCGCTGCACGGTTTGGATGGGAGATCGATTGGGGTGGAGCTCAGCGGCGGGATAATCTCCCGATCCAAAACAAAACAGGCAGCCGCTGCTGCCTGGGATTTGGTCGAATCTTAGCCGGAAATATAAGTCCCCGCAATCATCTTGGCGACTGTGGTAGCTGGGCTTCGCGGCGACAATCCCAGGCCAGTATCGGACCGGGGCAGACGAGCCCCTTTTGCGGTTACCGCAATCGGTGGAAAATGCGTAAAATGAACTGGTTGGAATCGATGTTGCGGTAACCACCGCTTTGCTTTTTTGACGTATCGAGGTGCATTTGTCATGGATATTCTGGAAACCATTCGCGAACAGATCGAGAAAAACCCCGTCCTTCTTTATATGAAGGGCTCACCGAATCAGCCTCAGTGCGGCTTTTCCGCACGCTCGGTGCAAGCGCTGATGGCCTGTGGCGAGCGCTTTGCCTATGTCGATATCCTGGCCAATCCGGAGATTCGCGCCAAGCTGCCGGAGTACGCCAACTGGCCGACTTTTCCGCAACTCTGGATCAACGGTGAGTTGATCGGCGGCTGCGACATCATCACCGAAATGCACGACAACGGCGAACTCAAACCGCTCATCGTCGAGGCTGTCGGTCAGACGTCGAGCTGACGCTGGCTGGCCGTACCGCGCCGCCAGTCTGGCGGTTAGCGTCGCTGACCGTCGGTCATAGCCCCTGCGAGGCTCCTGCGAGGTATTGCCGCCGTGTGCCCAGGCGCCGGATTGAAGTCGCTTCCCGGTTGCTCGACGGGGTTGGGGGAAAGCTGTGGCGACGCTGGTTTGGCGGTCCCCCACGGCTGCAAATTCCGGTCGCTGGTCGCGAGGCAAAAAATAAAAAATAATGTCAGGCGCGTGGCTGCCAGCCCCCCAATGCCTGCCAACGGTTGACGATCAGGCAAAACAGCTCGGCGGTGCGTTCCGCGTCATACAGCGCGTTGTGGGCCTGTTGGTTGTTGAATGGAATCTGCGCCGCTTCGCAGGCTCTGGCAAGCACGGTTTGACCGAAGGCGAGGCCAGCCAGGGTCGCAGTATCGAAACACGAAAACGCGTGGAACGGATTGCGCTTGATGTCGTTGCGAGCGACCGCCGCATTGACGAAGCCGAGGTCGAAATGGGCGTTGTGAGCGACTACGATGGCGCGGTTGCACTGCTGCTCGCGCACGGCCCGACGCACTAACTGGAAGACATCGTGGAGGGCGTCCTTTTCGATGACGGCGTCGCGGGCAGGATCCTCCGGGTCGATGCCGGTAAATTGCAGGGCTGCGGTTTCACTGAAGGTGTCCGGGTGCGGGGCGACGTTGCGGGAGATAGTCTCCGCGATCACCAGTTGGCCGCTATCATCCAGTTGCAGAGTCACCGCCGCAATTTCGAGAAGGGCGTTGCGACGCGCATCAAAACCCCCGGTTTCGACATCGATGACGACGGGTAAAAAACCGCGAAAACGCTGCCCCAGGAAGAACGAGCGGTCATCGGACGGCATCTTTTCGCTAGCCATTTCTTCCCTATCCATTGCGCACCTGCCAGTTCAGGCTTTCGCCGGCGCAGAGCGGAACGATATCGCTGTCGCCGAAGGCGATACGCTCGGCCAGTTGCCATTGCACGCGATCCAGCGTCACCGTGCCGGGATTGCGCGGCAGGCCGTAGAAATCCGCGCCATGGTGGCTGGCAAAACCTTCGAGCTTGTCGAGCGCGCCGGCGCGCTCGAAGGCCTCGGCGTAGAGTTCCAGCGCGGCCGGGTGGCTAAAACAGCCAGCGCAACCGCAGGCGGACTCCTTGGTGTCGCGCGCGTGCGGCGCGGAGTCGGTGCCGAGAAAGAATTTCGCACTGCCGCTGGTGGCCGCGGCGAGCAGGGCTTCCTGGTGACGGCGACGCTTCAACACCGGCAGGCAGTAGAGGTGAGGTCGGATACCGCCGACCAACAGGTGGTTGCGGTTGAACAACAGGTGCTGGGGGGTGATAGTGGCGGTGATGGTGGCCGGCGCGGCGGCGACAAACTCGGCGCCGTCTGCCGTGGTGATGTGTTCGAGCACCATTTTCAATTCCGGGTACCGCGCCGCCAAGGGCTTTAAGTGGCGCTCGATGAACACCGCTTCGCGGTCGAAGATGTCGATGTCGGCGTTGGTCACCTCGCCGTGCAGCAGTAGCGGCATGCCGAGTTGTTGCATGCGTTCAAGCACCGCATCGACTTTGGCGAGGTAGGTTACGCCGCTAGCCGAGTTCGTGGTGGCCCCGGCGGGATAGTATTTGATGCCGTGGACAATGCCGCTGGCCCGGGCGCGATCAATCTCCTCCGGTGGCGTGGCATCGGTCAGGTACAGCGTCATCAGTGGCTGCCAGGGATTGCCGAGCGGGCGCTGGGCCAGAATCCGTTCGCGGTAGGCGGTGGCCTGCGCCGTGGTCACCACCGGTGGCACCAGGTTCGGCATCACGATGCCGCGACGAAAATGCCGGCTGGCGTGGGCGACGGTGACAGCGAGCGCCGCGCCATCGCGCAGGTGCAGATGCCAGTCGTCGGGGGGAGTAATGCTCAGGGATTTCATGCAAAGCCGTCAATCGCGTCGGGTTCGCATGCTACCGGAAACCGCTCAATGGAGACAGTGGAGGGCGAGCGCGATTCCACTCGCGGTGCTCCGGCGACGCCGTGGTAGCTGATCCGGGTTGTGCCTCGGCACGTGATCGGGAAAGATAGCCGTCCAACGACCACGCACGCCGGCAATGCGTTCATACGGCGGCTCGCCACTGCGAGTTTGCGATTATCGAGCCTGGAATGAATACAGTCGTTACCCCGACCGCTGCCGCGACCGCGCTGTCCACCGCCGATCAGGGTTGGTCCGCCAACCTCGCGCTGACGCTGGCGCCGCGCGGCGGACGCACCTGCCTCACTCGCTGCGTCCATAGTGGACCGTTGCGGGTACAACGGCCGTTCTACCCCGAGGGCGAAGTCAGCCATATTTACACCCTCCATCCACCGGGCGGCTTGGTCGCGGGCGATCGACTGACAGTGGCAGCGCAGTGCAGTGCGGGCGCCCGCGCGTTGCTGACCACGCCCGCCGCTGGCCGCGTCTATCGCACCAATCGCGCACAATTGCCGCAGACTCAGGACGTCGAGCTGAAGATCGATGGCGGTGCCTGCTGCGAGTGGCTACCGCAGGAAAACATCCTGTTCGACGGCGCGCTCGCCCACAACAGCGTCCGCGTAATGTTGGCGCCGGGCGCGGAGTACACCGGCTGGGAGATCACCTGCCTGGGTCGGCCAGCGGCGGGGGAACTGTTCGCCAGCGGACGGCTGGTGCAGCGTTGCGAAATCTGGCGGGGCGATCAACCCCTGCTGATCGAGAACAGCCGTATCGCCGGCGGCAGCCCGCAATTGGCCGCGACCTGGGGCTTGCAGGGTCGGACGGTACTGGCAACGCTGGTGAGCACGCAGGTCAGCCCCGAGCTGGTGCACAAATTGCGTGCAGTTATCGATGCGCAACAGGAGAACGGACAGAGCGGCGCGGACCATCGCCAGCCACTGCTGGCCGCGGTAACCGCGCTACCGGAATTGCTGGTGGTGCGGGCGCTCGCCGATTCCGCCGCCGAGGTCAAGGCGCTGTTCATCGCCCTGTGGCGGGAGCTGCGCCTGGCGCGCTGGGGGATGGCGGCCAGTGCCCCCCGCATCTGGTTTACCTGATTGAATCGGTTTTTGTCAGCGTAGAAAAAGGGTCGCTTTTATGGAATTGATGCCGCGTGAAAAAGACAAGTTGATGCTGTTCACCGCCGCGCTGCTCGCCGAGCGGCGCAAAGCGCGGGGCCTCAAGCTCAACTATCCAGAGGCGGTGGCGCTGATTTCGTTTGCGATTATCGAGGGCGCCCGCGACGGTCGCACCGTCGCCGAGCTGATGGCCGAAGGCCGCACGTTGTTGACCCGCGACGATGTCATGGAAGGCGTGCCGGAGATGATCCACGATGTTCAGGTCGAGGCGACGTTCCCCGACGGCACCAAGCTGGTGACGGTGCACAGTCCCATTGTTTGACCATTGAATTCGAGGATCGCGCGATGAAACCTGGTGAACTGATCGTCGAACCCGGCGATATCGAACTCAACGCCGGCCGGCCTACGTTGACCCTGGCGGTGGCCAACAGCGGCGACCGGCCGATTCAGGTCGGCTCGCATTACCACTTTGCCGAGACCAACCCGGCGCTGACCTTCGATCGCGCCGCCGCGCGGGGCATGCGCCTCGATATCGCCGCCGGCACCGCGGTGCGTTTCGAGCCGGGCCAGACCCGGGACGTGACTCTGGTCGCCTACGCCGGCGCCCGCGTCGTGTACGGTTTCCGCGGCGAGGTGATGGGGCCGCTGGAGCCGCAGCCATGAGCCGCATCGGTCGCAGCGCCTATGCGGAGATGTACGGTCCCACCACCGGCGACCGCGTGCGCCTGGGCGACACCGAACTGTGGATCGAGGTGGAGCGCGACTTCACCGTCTACGGCGAGGAGGTCAAGTTCGGCGGCGGCAAGGTGATACGCGACGGCCAGGGCCAGAGCCAGCGCCCGCGCCGCGAGTCCGTCGATACCGTCATCACCAATGCGCTGATTCTCGACCACTGGGGCATCGTGAAGGCCGATGTGGGCCTGAAGGACGGCCGCATCGCCGCCATCGGCAAGGCCGGCAACCCGGATGTGCAGGACGGCGTCACTATCGTCATCGGTCCCGGCACCGAGATCATCGCCGGCGAGGGCCAGATCCTCACCGCTGGCGGGGTTGACGCCCACATCCACTTCATCTGTCCGCAGCAGGTGGAAGAGGCGCTGATGTCCGGCATCACCACCATGATCGGCGGCGGCACCGGCCCGGCGACCGGCACCAACGCCACCACCTGCACCCCCGGCGCCTGGCACCTAGCCAACATGTTGAAGGCGGCCGAGGGGCTGCCGATGAACTTCGGCTTTCTCGGCAAGGGCAATGCGAGCCTGCCCGAGGCGCTGGAGGAACAACTCATCGCCGGCGCCATGGGCCTGAAGCTGCATGAGGACTGGGGCACTACGCCCGCCAGCATCGACAACTGTCTGGAGGTGGCCGAGCGCCACGATGTGCAGGTCGCGATCCACACCGATACCCTCAACGAATCCGGCTTTGTCGAGGACACCATCGCCGCGTTCAAGGGCCGCACCATTCACACCTATCACACCGAGGGCGCCGGCGGCGGCCACGCGCCGGACATCATCAAGGTCTGCGGCCTCGGCAATGTGCTGCCGTCGAGCACCAACCCGACGCGGCCCTACACCATCAACACGGTGGATGAACACCTCGACATGCTGATGGTCTGCCATCACCTCGATGCCAGCATTCCCGAGGATGTCGCCTTCGCCGATTCGCGCATCCGCCGCGAGACCATCGCCGCCGAGGACATCCTCCACGATCTGGGCGCGTTTTCGATGATCAGCTCCGACTCCCAGGCCATGGGCCGCGTCGGCGAGGTGGTGATCCGCACTTGGCAGACCGCCCACAAGATGAAAGTGCAGCGTGGCCCACTGGCGGGTGACAGTGACCGCAACGACAACTGGCGGGTGCGGCGCTACATCGCCAAGTACTGCATCAACCCCGCGATTACCCACGGCATCAGCCACGAAGTGGGCTCGGTCGAGGTCGGCAAGCTGGCCGATCTGGTGCTGTGGAAGCCCGCGTTTTTTGCCGTCAAGCCGTCGCTGATCATCAAGGGCGGCGCCATCGTCGCGGCGGCCATGGGCGACCCCAATGCATCGATTCCGACGCCGCAGCCGGTGCACTACCGGATGATGTTCGGTGCCTACGGCAAGACCCGGGTCGATACCAGCGTGCATTTCGTGTCGCAGGCCGCGCTCGCCGCCGGGCTCGACACCCGGCTCGCGCTGGCGCGGCGGCTGGTGGCGGTGAAAAACACCCGCAACATCGGCAAGAAGGATCTGATCCACAACAATTTTTTGCCGCATATCGAAGTCAACTCGCAGACCTACGAGGTGCGCGCGGATGGCGAGTTGCTGACCTGCGAACCGGCGACGGTGCTGCCGCTCGCGCAGCGGTATTTTTTGTTTTAACGTAGCTGCTGTCGCAAGAACAATGTCTCAAGCAAGGTTGCGTTACACGCCAGGATTGAGGAGAAACAGCTATGAGTGAGGCCATGGACATCACCGTAATCGAAGCCCAGGCGCTCGCCCTCCCCATCGACGCGCGCGCGGCCTTGGCGCGCCGTCTGCTCCAAAGCTTGGAAGAAGTGTCTGAAGCTGAGTACGAACGGCTTTGGGGCGAAGAATCCGCCCGTCGTGGGGCTGAAGCCGATAACGGACGGGTTCAGGTCATTCCCGGCGCAGAGGTTGCCCGCAAGGCGAGATCACTGCTCCGGTGAATTACAGCTTCCTTCCCGCAGCCGAGGCCGAGTATCTACAGGCGGTCCGCTTCTTCGAGGAACGACAGCCAGGGCTCGGCGCCGCCCTAGTCACAGAGTTTGAAAGCGTCATGGAACCGGTCGTCGCAAGGCCACAGACCTGGAAAATCATCCATCCCAGCGGCATTCGGCGAATCGGCCTCCAGAAATTTCCATTTTCCGTGTTCTATCGAGTCCTCGCCGATAATACCCCGCAGGTCACCGCCTTCGCGCATCATCGGCGCATCCCAGGTTACTAGCTCGGCCGGGCTGGGTAGGTCTCGCAGTTTTTGTCATTGAGCCTAGCAACGCAATACAGTTTGTGACGGGGCAAAAATTTATTGATCGGCCATGTCGCGACGCTCTTCGCGATGACGTAGTAACTCAGGATTTCCTCAAAAAAGGCCGCATGGCCGTTTTTTGAACCGACCCAGCCAGCAGCGGATTCGCCAACATGAAACCAGTCCCATGAAAAAAATCCTGCAATTCGTGCCGCAAACAGAGGCGGTGGCCCAAGTCACGCTGCGGCTGCCCTACGACGTGCGCAAAAAAAGCCGCTTCAAAGCTGAATCTACCGAGGGCGAGGGCTTCGGCGTGATGCTGCCGCGCGGTCGGGTGCTGCGTGATGGCGACCAGTTGCTGGATGACAGTGGGCGCATCGTCGCGGTGCAGGCCGCGCCGGAAAATCTGAGCATCGCGGCGGCGGATGATCCCTGTCTGCTCGCACGTGCGGCGTATCATCTGGGCAATCGTCATGTACCGTTGCAGATCGGCACCGGCTGGTTGCGCTATCAGCACGACCATGTGCTGGATGCGATGGTCGTCGGGCTGGGGCTGCACGTGAGCGTGGAGGCTTTGCCCTTCGAGCCCGAGGACGGTGCTTACGCGAGCGGGGAGGGTGCTCACTCCGGCCATCATCACGTCGATGACGATCGCGACCACTCCCACCATGCCCACCACGAACATGACCACTGACAACGGGCTTCCCCGCAACAACGGCGCATTGCTGCAATTGCTGCGCTTTTCGAGCCCGTCGCTGCCGATTGGCGGCTTCGCCTGGTCGCAGGGGCTGGAGTCAGCCATCGACCGCGGCTGGCTGGTCGATGGCGATGCACTGGCGGATTGGCTCGGTGGTGTTCTCAGGCATTCGTTTGCGCAGCAGGAGTTGCCGCTGTTACGCCGCCTGCTTGTCGCAGACGCTGATGCATTTGTGCGCTGGAATCGCCATGCCCTCGCACTGCGGGAAACCGCCGAACTGCGCGCGCAGGATGTGCAGACCGGCGGCGCGCTGCTGCGGCTGCTGCGCTCGCTCAATGTGCCTGCCGCGCTGGCCTGGCCGACGGACGCGGAGATCGGCCACCTCGCGGCTTACGCATTCGCGTGCCGCCATCACGGCATCGGGTATGAATTGGCGGCTACCGGGCTGGTGTGGAGCTGGCTCGACAACCAGATTGGGGCTGCGCTCAAACTATTCCCCCTTGGCCAGACGGCGGGACAACTGGTGTTGGAGGGGCTGGTGCCGCGCGTCGGCGAGATCATAAGTCAGGCGACGGATATTGAAGATGGCGATATTGGCATCAGTCTCGCCGGCGCGGCACTGGCGAGCATGCTGCACGAAACCCAGTACAGCCGGTTGTTTCGGTCTTGACGGCGCAATGATCAAACAGACTCGCGATTTAATCGGGGGCTTTCGCCACTCTTCTTCTTCTTCCCTGGAATGGTCAAGGACACTTTTCACTTTATCCCACCCGACCAAGGCTCGGCACATGTCATCGAATTATTTAGGTGATCTATGGCCCAACCATGAACGCGTTCGAAGCGGCTGAGAAGAACGGGCAAGTGGAGGCGCTCCATAGTCAACTGTTGAATCTGGCGAAGGCACAGAACAAAAGCATTGACGGCAGTACGTCCATACCGGCTACCTTCCTGCGCGTGACTGTTTGCCTTTGAGCTATGTTTGGCCACTGTTCGGCGAAACCGGCCTTTGATGCGCTTTGAAAGCGGCGCTACTTCGCGTGTGGCGTCGAGGTCAAAATGCGCAGCGATCCCGGATGTCGTGGCAACGTCGGACACCCGCGGACGTCGCCTCGTCAGCATTGTTGCGGCCGCTATGGCTGTTATTAAGGTGCCAGCTTCGCCGCGCGGGCGATCAGTTCTCGAGCGGCCGCTATGCGGCCTGAGCGGCTTATACCTGAATGATCGACCAGGCAGGCAGTTTTTTGATAACGGCAAAGTGACGCACGCCTCCATCGGAGAGGCCGGCAAGTTCAAGGTCAGCTCCGCCGATTAGGTTATCGACGATCTGAAATCCTGTGATTCCACTACTGTTGGCGGTTGAGCCACACCACCAGTAGAGGCAGGTTTTCTCTGGTTTCGATTCAAGATGGCAAGCGCCCGCGAACGAAAAGGGATTTGCTGAAATAGGTTTCTCGGACCATGGACTGGGGTCGAGAAGCGGGTTTTTTCTCAATCGGTTACCGATACGTGACTTTTCCCGCCCTTATCTTGCCTATATTCAATGGACATCCGCAAAACAGACGCCGATAAGGTGTCATAACAATCGAGGTCTGCTCCTGAGGTTGCGATGAAC
>JBPPNE010000105.1:0-4313 GCA_051306415.1 Porticoccaceae bacterium | reverse complement strand
TGGCCGGGCTACCGAATCTCCCAGGGTGCCGTGCGCACCATGGAATGGCGGGTGGGGGATTGCGTGCGGCAGCAGCGGTTTCCGCAGCTCGTGTTCACTTCCGATGCGGCGATTGCACTCATCACCTACATGGGCGTGCTGGCGGCCGGCGAGCCCATGGCCGCGCCCGGACTCAAAAGATAGGAGCCGACCATGAATTTCATGAAGGGCATTTTTAAAAATCCGTCATATCCGCAGAAGCGAGCATCCAGTGCTTTGCTTTTTCTGGGTTCCCGCCTGCGCGGGAACGACGGAAAATGGGTTTTTAGAAATATTCTGAAGACGGTTTTCGCAGCCACGCTATCGATGGCGACTGTCGTGGGCGCCGCCGATCTCGGCACCGCAATCAAAAGCTCGTTCAAAGCCAAAAACCAGGCCGGCCTGGAGCGGCTGGAACGCAGCCCGATGCAAGCGGCATGCAGCGGTGCGGTCGGCATGACGCTGCCGCAGGCCGAGGCCGAGAAGATCCAGAGCGCCGCCCTGGCGAGCGTGAAATTTCCGGCGGATGGCCAGTTTCTCGGCACCTGGGAAGCGGGCGAGAAGATCGCGCAGACCGGCACCGGCATGCAGTACTCGGACGATCCCGCCAATCCCAACGGCGGCAACTGCTATGCCTGCCACCAGCTCGCGCCCAGGGAGATTGCCTATGGCAACCTCGGGCCGTCGCTGACCGGCTACGGCAAGCAGCGCGGCCAGTCCGCGGAGATGCTCAGGCACACCTGGACGCGCCTGTGGAATGCGCACGCCTACAACGCCTGTTCCCATATGCCGCGCTTCGGGGATGCCGGTATCCTCACCGAACAACAGCTCAAGGATCTCATGGCGCTGCTGTTCGATCCGGCCTCGCCGGTCAATCAATGAGCCCCTCCCGATCAATGAGCATGTCGCGATGAATCGCCGCGAATTTCTGCAGGTACTCGCCGCCGCGGCGGGCGCCGGACTGCCGCTGATGGCGCGCGCCGCGCAGGCGGAGGCGGACTGGTCGGGACTTTATGACGCACCCACGTTCGGCAATGTGCATTTCCTGCATCTGACCGATGTCCACGCGCAGCTCAACCCGATCCATTTCCGCGAGCCTTCGGTCAATCTCGGCCTCGGCGCGGCGCGCAACCGCGCCCCGCATCTGGTCGGCGCACACCTGCTCAAGTCCTTCGGCCTCAAGCCCGGCACGGCGGAAGCCCATGCGTTCACCTGCCTGGATTTCGAATCCGCCGCCCGCCGCTACGGCAAGGTGGGTGGCTTCGCGCACCTCGCCACGCTGGTCAAACAGATGCGCGCGTCGCGGCCGGGCGCGCTGCTGCTCGACGGCGGCGATACCTGGCAGGGTTCCGCCACCGCGCTGTGGAGCAACGGCCAGGACATGGTGGATGCCGCGCTGGCGCTGGGCGTGGACGTGATGACCGCACACTGAGAATTCACGCTGGGCGCCGAGCGCGTCAACGAAATCATCGTCAAGGATTTCAAGGGCAAGATCGAATTCGTCGCCCAGAACATCCGCACGGCGGATTTCGGCGATCCGGTGTTTCCGGCCTACACAATGCGCGAAATGAACGGCGTGCCGGTCGCGGTCATCGGTCAGGCCTTTCCCTACACACCCATCGCCAATCCCGCGCATTTCGTGCCGGACTGGAGCTTCGGCATTCAGGACGACAATCTGCAGAAAGTGATCGACGAGGTGCGCGGCAAGGGCGCGCAGGTCGTGGTGCTGCTGTCTCACAACGGCATGGATGTTGACCTCAAGCTCGCCTCCCGCGTGCAGGGGCTGGACGCCATTCTGGGCGGGCACACCCACGATGGCGTGCCTCAGCCTATCGTGGTCAAGAACGCCGGCGGCGAGACCCTGGTGACCAACGCCGGCAGCAACGGCAAGTTTCTCGGCGTGCTCGATTTCGAGGTCAAAAACGGCAAGCCTGCGGGCTGGAAGTACCGCCTGCTGCCGGTGTTCGCCGACGCGCTCAAGCCCGACGCCGACATGGCGGCGCTGATCGCGCGTATTCGCAAGCCCTACGCGGCGAGGCTCGGCGAAGTGCTCGCCACCACCACCGACACCCTGTATCGGCGCGGCAATTTCAACGGCAGCTTCGATCAGCTCATTCTCGATGCGCTGATGGCCGAGAAGGACGCTCAGATCGCGTTCTCGCCGGGCTTTCGCTGGGGTGCCAGCCTGCTGCCGGGCAGCGCCATCACCATGGAGCACCTGCTCGATCAGACCGCGATCAGCTATCCACAGACCACGCTCACCGACATGACCGGCGAGCGCATCAAGGTGGTGCTGGAAGACGTCGCCGACAATCTGTTCAACCCAGACCCTTATTTGCAGCAGGGCGGCGACATGGTGCGCGTCGGGGGGCTGAGCTATGCCATCGAACCGGGCGCGGCCGCCGGCCAGCGGATTCAGGATATGCGGCTGGATGGCAAACCCATCGATGCGGGCAAGACCTACAAAGTGGCTGGCTGGGCGCCCGTCGCGGGAGGAGTGCAGGGCGAACCGGTCTGGGATGTCGTGGGGCGCTGGCTGCGGGCGCAGAAGACGGTTTCCGTCACCCGCATCAACCAGCCGCGACTGATCGGCATCGACGCTAACCAGGGGTTGATAGCAGAAGGCTGACTTGCTGTGGCGCCAACATGTGCAGCGCTTCCACCAATGGCGATGGATTGTGGGTGGAAGACTGGCGCATACGCGTACTTTGCCATCAAGTGTATTTTTTGGGCGATGGTTTCACCCAGGTCAGCGTTGCTGGATGCACCGCTGACCTCCATTTCCAGGCTGCATGCCATCATCTCGTAGAACGCACGATCCAACGCCTTGCGCGCGGCTGCGAGCTGTTGCTATGGCGTCGCAAGGCTGATCCTATTCTACCGTTGTTACAGAGCTGCTTCGGGAATCCAGGCGAGCGGCCTTGGTGGCCTTGGGAGTCGTCGCACCCTTTCTTTCAATATATGCCATAGGGTCTACTCATCGTTGCTGGTCGAGCCTGAAAAAACTTTATAGCAATGCTCCACCATGGCCCTGTCAGCGGTGGTCTGACTGGGCTTGCTTGAGACCGAACTTGCTGGCGCGGGTGGAGTTATCGTCCTCAACCGTGGTCGTAAGCCGGTCATTCGTTGAGTTGCAGCACCACTGACGCCGACAGGCCAGTAGCACCGGGCATATCGCCTTCGCTCAATCTACAGCTGTCCGTTACTGGCGCAACGACAAATACACGGCAACAAAACAATAGGCTGGACGTTGCCTTCAGCAATCAGTGCAGCGTCCGCATTCAACGTGCAGCGGCGATGTTTTTCCCGACCGGCACGCCGTCCTCGATCTGGTCGAGATACTCGGACAGGCCATAGCCGACCCGGCCGTTGCAGCGGTACTCGGTCATCGCCTCGGTGATACGGGTGCTGAGTTCCCTGCCATCGTCGGCGACGCGGCGGTTGCGCAGTGGAATCAGGGAGATCACCTTGCCGGTGATGTTGTATTCATCGCCACGCTCGGTGCGGCACCAGGCGCGCATACCGGTCTGGTCGAAGTTCTCATCCCAGTCGGATTCGACGTGGGCGTCGGTGATCAGGTCGTAGCGGCCCTCGGTGAAGACCATGCCGCCGCAGTCGGTGCTGCCGTCGCGCATGCCCATGGTCATGATCATGGCGCCAAAGTCGCGGCCGAGGCTGATCGGCAGCCAGCGGTACCAGTAGATGTTCTGCCAGTAGCGCGGCCCCCAGGAGTGGTCGCGCAGGCCGAGGCCATCGATGCTCCAGTGTTGATCGCCAACACGGATATGCCCGGTGGCGCTGACGTGCTGCTCGAAGTGGGCGCGCGCCATCGCGGTACCGGCATCGAGATCGAGCGGGGAGCCATCGTCATTGAAATGTTCGCCGCCGTACATCGGCGACAGTCCCTGATAGTCGAGAGCGATCTCGCAATCCACCATCGGGTTTTCCTTGAACGCCTTGCCGGGGTTGATCATGTCGCGAGGATTGGCGAGCACGGCAATCTTGCCCTGGTAGGTCACGCGCTGGCGCTTGAACGGCTCGACGATCTCGAAGTGGGCGCCGGCAGCACGGTGTTCGGCATTGCTGGTGATGCCGGGGCGGTGATAGATGAAGCCGACTTTGCCATCGGGCAGATAGAGGCAGATCGATACCTCGGCGTGGCCCTCGTTGACCCGGTTGCCGATGCGCAACCAGCCGCCCACTTTCTGCTTGGCATCATAGATGTTGTAGTAGGCGCTCTCGTTGAAATTCGGCGCCGGCTCCACCGCGTGGTTGTATTCGTCGCTGGGCTCCAG
>JBPPNE010000104.1:0-9637 GCA_051306415.1 Porticoccaceae bacterium | reverse complement strand
CACGCTCGTACTTTCGTGACCCACGTGTCGCTTGTGCTACGTAATACTTCATTAGTGCCGAATCAATAGTCAAATACGATGCGCGATTCTGCGAGCTTCAATCCGCACCCGGCCTTTCGGCCGGGTGATGCTCGACTCGGGTAACCAAGGCTCCCCGAAGTGAATTTTTGTGAAGAAGCGCGAGCCTGCATAAGCATCATGGCCTCTGGCTGATTCGCATCCCCATGAATTCCAATTTCCCTTTTGTTGGTAATACGTTGTGGCTGCCGCGAACCCCTCCGGGAATTCACCGTTACTGGAGGTTCGCGGCTCATATAACCAGCGGCCCCTCAAAGTCGGTGGAGCGGAAGGTACCATACTGCTTCACCCTAACCTCGGCTGACTCAGTAATGCGGTAGAACCGCAAGTTGTCTTCATTCTCGTCGATTTCAGCGAGCAATCAGCGCTCCAGCTCTTCCATTTGCATGGCGTTGACTTGGCATTCAAAGACAGATTTTTGCACCCGTTGTCCCGTGCTCTCGCACACTTTAGCCACCCGGCGCAGGCGCTTGCGCACAGTGCGCGCCATCAAGCGCGCCTGCACAAAGGGTACAACACCGATCGGCAGTTTCATGTCAAGCAGTGGGTGGGTAACTTCTTCTTGCTTGCGCTCTTGCCAGGCGGTGACCACGGTGCGTCGCCCTTTGTCGTTGAGCAAAATCGCGCCGCCTTCGCGTTCGTCGAAATCGCCAGGGCCGAGTTGGCCCCGGTTGATCAGGGTGAGCGCCAGACGATCAGCCAGCGTTGAGCGAAACTCCTCTTGTAAATCCAACGCCAGCGCCGCCCGCCCCGGCCGCACGGCATGTAAAAAGCCAAGTTGCGGATCGAGCCCAACCGTTTCCAAGGCCGAGCGGCAGTCGTTCATCAGCATGGAATACAGGAACGACAGCAGCGCGTTGAAGCGATCAAGCGGTGGGCGACGGGTGCGGCCATTGAGAGCGAAATACGCCCGAGCTTGAGGCTTGACCACCGAATTCAGGGCACCGAAATAACCTCGGGCAGCCTCGCCTTCCACCCCGCGCAGCGAATCGAGATCGCCGCTTCACTGCGACGACGCGCAGTGAAGCGGCGAGGTTGTCGACGGTGCGAATGAGCGCGGCCTGTTCATCGGTGTCGACTGTCTCACGAGCCGCGCGCACCACCAGGCCGCGGCTATTCTTGAGTTTGCCGGCAATGACTGCGCGCGCAAATTCGAGCGCGAACTCACCGTCGGCCGCGCTGCGATGTTGCGCCTGCCGCAGCAGGATGTTGCCGGACACTGGCCCTTCGAGGCGCGCCTTGAAGCGGCCGCTCACCTCCAGCAATACTAACGATTTACCTTCATCGGCCAGCCGGTGCATCAACGCGGGCGCGACCATGACGTTGCCGAAACAGACCAGGCTGCCGATGTGGTGCAGCGGCACTTGCAGGCGCTTTTCCCGCTCCACATCGATGCGCAGGGTGTTGTTCTCCAGGTGTGCGTAGGCATTGGGCGTCATCACATAGAGGGTGTTTTGCAGTGTGTACATGGCGGCCTCTACGATGGATCGGTGGTGCGGAACAGATCGGCGCGCAGCTCAGCCTGCGCACCCTTTGCCGCCAGCGCCGCCGGTTCGCAGATTTCGTTCAGCGAGCATTCGCGGCAGCGAGCGTCGTTCACCGGCGGCGGCAACCGGCCGCTTTGCAGCATGGCGCGGATGGCGTCGGCAGTCGCAATCACCAGCTCGCGCAGTTCAGGCGTGATGGCAACCTCGCGCCGACGCCGGCTGCTGGCGTGATAAATGGCTCCGAAGGGAACCGGCCGGTCGAGCATTTCTTCCAGACACAGTGCCTGGGCGGCGAGTTGGACGTCGTCGTGATTCTTTTGCCGGCGACGACCATGCTTGAACTCGACCGGAAAAATCCGGCCATCAGGATGGAACTCCACCAGATCCGCCTTGCCGATCAGCCCCAAACGGTCGCACCACAGCGGCAAGGCTCGCTCCACCTTGACGCCCGCCTGCATCTCATAGCCGGGCGTATCCACCAACCGATGGACCGCCTGTCCGCGGGTGGTGTGGATGTTGTCCGCGAACGCCTGCTCCAAATGGATCAGTCCGCACTGGCGCGAGCAGTAGCACCAGTGTTGCAGGGCGGACAGTGAAATGGAGTCTGTCTCGGTCATGTTCGCGCTGCTAAGATGGCAACAGAATCCAATCGATACAGGAGGTCCGCCATGGCGAGCAATCTTGAACAGATCGAAACCATGGCCCTGGCTTTACCCATCAAGGAACGCGGTGAATTGATCCACCGCTTGATCGTCAGCCTGGATGGCGAGCCCGAAGGCACACCCGAGGAAATCGCCAAAGCCTGGGACGAGGAAATCGCCAGACGCGTGGCGGAGATCGACGCTGGAACTGCTGTACTGATTTCGCAAGAAGAGGTGTTCGCGGAAATCGACGACATGCTGACGCAAGCACAGAAGTGAGAATCCTCTGGCAGAACCCTGCCAAGATCGAACTCAAGGAAGCGGTGCAATACTATCGAGCCAATGCCGGCGACTTCAGGGATGAAGCCCGGCGTGTGACAAGGCAATTGCTCGAACACCCCGAAATCGGGCTGCGTATCCATCATGAAGTTCGCCGTTACCCTTTGCATGACTATCCCTTCAACATCATTTACCGCTTGACGCCAGAGGCCATCATCATCGTCGCGCTGGCTCACCAAAGCCGCCGGCCGGGGTATTGGACCGACCGACGCTAGCCTTTCAGCACTTTCGAAGCAACGTCACGCCAGGCGGCAAATCAGCTTCATTCACCATCACATCGTAATCGTTGAAGCTGCGCGGTACGCTTACCTCATCCTTAAGCTTCGGCTGTATGCTCTCGAACAAAGTGTGAATGCAGGGAGCGCAACCACATGGCGTATAGTCACCTCAGCACGGTTCATCCCCGCGTGTGCGGGGAACGCCTAGCCACCCGCCTTGGCCGAAGCAGACGCCAGCGGTTCATCCCCGCGTGTGCGGGGAACGCCTTTGATTTTCCTGCCCCGCCGTCACGGGGGGCGGTTCATCCCCGCGTGTGCGGGGAACGCGCCACCTGTATCGCGGCCGTGATCGCCGCCTGCGGTTCATCCCCGCGTGTGCGGGGAACGCCTCGACTCAGAAGCCCTTGTGATCTCTAAGGGCGGTTCATCCCCGCGTGTGCGGGGAACGCTGATGAATATGGAACGTGCCGCGAACCTCTTCCGGTTCATCCCCGCGTGTGCGGGGAACGCATTTCACGGAGGCTCTGACCCTGGCCGCTGCCCGGTTCATCCCCGCGTGTGCGGGGAACGCGTTCGCGGATTGATTGGATCGCACATCCATCTGGGTTCATCCCCGCGTGTGCGGGGAACGCTATTGCACTGGCAGAAAATCCGGAAAATCGACCGGTTCATCCCCGCGTGTGCGGGGAACGCGGTTGCCGACAAATTCAGTTCGTAAGTGTCGTGCGGTTCATCCCCGCGTGTGCGGGGAACGCCTTGGCCGTGCCGGTGCCCTATTGATAGTTACCGGTTCATCCCCGCGTGTGCGGGGAACGCGCGTTCGGCAAATTGGGCTTGCTCTCATCGGCCGGTTCATCCCCGCGTGTGCGGGGAACGCAGTTCCGCACGCATGCTCAAGAAGCCGGGAAACGGTTCATCCCCGCGTGTGCGGGGAACGCTGGGGGCAGGATTACAGCGCGTTTCGCGAAATCGGTTCATCCCCGCGTGTGCGGGGAACGCGTGCTGGGTATACCGATACGCCGGCCGGCCAGCGGTTCATCCCCGCGTGTGCGGGGAACGCGCTGGTTGATGTTGGTTGCGCTTTGGACGGACAGGTTCATCCCCGCGTGTGCGGGGAACGCCGCCCAGGTATTTTCCGCCAGCTGGCGCAGCTCGGTTCATCCCCGCGTGTGCGGGGAACGCGGGCATCGGTGCGGGCAGGCCGGATAGCAAGGCGGTTCATCCCCGCGTGTGCGGGGAACGCATGGCTGACAAGAGCATCGACCTGCGCGACGCCGGTTCATCCCCGCGTGTGCGGGGAACGCATCACACCGGCGCCAAACTCTGCCCCGCTGGACGGTTCATCCCCGCGTGTGCGGGGAACGCGGTTTCCATATTTGCACAAGCGATAGCCCATTCGGTTCATCCCCGCGTGTGCGGGGAACGCGCCTGTGGACAAGAGGTTAGCGACGAAGGCGACGGTTCATCCCCGCGTGTGCGGGGAACGCCGCCTCGACTACGCTCGCGGGCACAAGCAACCCGGTTCATCCCCCGCGTGTGCGGGGAACGCGGGCCTTTGTCGGCGCGCGCGGAATTTTGTTTCGGTTCATCCCCGCGTGTGCGGGGAACGCCGGCGTGGATAGCGCCGAGTCGATGAAATAAACGGTTCATCCCCGCGTGTGCGGGGAACGCGCTACCGTAGGCGACGCAATCCAGCAAGCGAGCGGTTCATCCCCGCGTGTGCGGGGAACGCCATTTCAGCGCTTGCGGATTCACGTCAAACCCCGGTTCATCCCCGCGTGTGCGGGGAACGCATCGCCGTCACTCAGCCGGTAGACCTCGACGCCGGTTCATCCCCGCGTGTGCGGGGAACGCGACCGGGATCGAGGCGAATAGCCATCCGGTAACGGTTCATCCCCGCGTGTGCGGGGAACGCACCAACCGTCCTTTTCTCGGCGAACCCGTTGCCGGTTCATCCCCGCGTGTGCGGGGAACGCTGTGTTTGCGCGTCCTCGGCGAATGATTTGATCGGTTCATCCCCGCGTGTGCGGGGAACGCCGATTGGGCGGAAATCGAGCTGACGAAGACGACGGTTCATCCCCGCGTGTGCGGGGAACGCGAATACTCACCTCCGACAAGCACTTTCATCAGCGGTTCATCCCCGCGTGTGCGGGGAACGCTCCAGATCGTAGACAAGACCTGCTTGCCCAGCCGGTTCATCCCCGCGTGTGCGGGGAACGCTAAAAAGTACCGTGCCGGCTATCCTTGCTGGCCGGTTCATCCCCGCGTGTGCGGGGAACGCGTGCAGCGGCTGTTTGTTCGGGACCTGTTGCGCGGTTCATCCCCGCGTGTGCGGGGAACGCCCATGACAACCAATGCAGACGAAGTCGATAGCCGGTTCATCCCCGCGTGTGCGGGGAACGCCCCAGCTGGTATCTTCCAGTTCATCAACCAGGCGGTTCATCCCCGCGTGTGCGGGGAACGCCCGGTACCGTAGATAATACCGGAGTTCATCACCGGTTCATCCCCGCGTGTGCGGGGAACGCCTCAACCAATTCTGCACCACATCCCCAACCAG
The DNA here is from genome assembly GCA_051306415.1 of Porticoccaceae bacterium. Classification (GTDB taxonomy): domain Bacteria; phylum Pseudomonadota; class Gammaproteobacteria; order Pseudomonadales; family Porticoccaceae; genus CBDDRG01. The sequence goes on along the minus strand of JBPPNE010000104.1, from coordinate 4,317 downwards.
CGGTTCATCCCCGCGTGTGCGGGGAACGCCAGGGACAGACCTGCTCAGGCAATATGCTCACCGGTTCATCCCCGCGTGTGCGGGGAACGCTTTCAGGAAACGCAGCGTCACCGTGCTGGATTCGGTTCATCCCCGCGTGTGCGGGGAACGCCGCACATTAGGAGATAGACGATGGCTTCATTACGGTTCATCCCCGCGTGTGCGGGGAACGCAATACCGGGCTATTTACGGCGCAGACACATATCGGTTCATCCCCGCGTGTGCGGGGAACGCCTCCTGTAGCGCGGTCACCTGGTCGATAACGCCGGTTCATCCCCGCGTGTGCGGGGAACGCTTCTCTAGGCCTCAATGGAAGAGTGCGCGTATCGGTTCATCCCCGCGTGTGCGGGGAACGCAGCTGGATCGGTGGAAAAAGCGCTTTCTAACCCGGTTCATCCCCGCGTGTGCGGGGAACGCTGGGTGACACGGCGGTCGGCGCCAAAGGCCTGCGGTTCATCCCCGCGTGTGCGGGGAACGCGTCCTTGACCAGCGCATCAAAAAACCAATTGTCGGTTCATCCCCGCGTGTGCGGGGAACGCCTGCAAACCGCAGCCGTTAATACAGAATCAGACGGTTCATCCCCGCGTGTGCGGGGAACGCACTTCCTCCAATCCATTGAATCAGAAAAGGAAAAAGTGGGGATAAAAATCTACCAGAATTTCCCACATCCTGGCAGCAGATTCCGGGTTGTTAAAGAGCACATTCACAAGAGGTCTTCCAGCGTCGATGGCAGGAACGAAACCAGTTTCACGCCGTCCAGTTCGACCGGGATTCGGCGGTTCGTCCCGCAGGTAATAAAGTCAAAGCCGGATTCAGTGGGCGCCGTCCAGGCCATGACTGCATTGCCCTCGCCAATGCCCTGCTCCACCTGCTGCCAGATATTCTCCCGCACTCGGCGCGAGTAGTCACCGACATAGACGCCGGCGCGAATCTCCAGCAGCCACACCGCCAACCGCCCACGCAGCCGTGGCGGCGCGTTTTCAACCACGATGACCAGCATCGCCCAGCGGCTTGGGGTCGGGAAAGGCGGGGCCGATGGCATCGTCCGGCGGGGTCGGTGGCGCGATCTCGCCGGCGGCGAGCATGTCTTCAATGCCGGGAATGATGCGCTCCAGCAGTTTGGTCTGACGAAAGATGTCGCGGCAACGCAGACGTACTTCGCGCTCGGCATTCACCGGCTTTTTGGCGGCGACCTGGAAGGCCACCGGCACCACGGTCTCGAATTTGTAGACATCGGCCACGTCGTAGACGAACGACAGCGGCTTGCCGGTGTGGATGAAGCCCACCGCCGGCGCGTAGCCCGCTGCCAGCACGGCGGCCTCGGTCACGCCATAGAGACAAGCGGTAGCTGACGACAGGCAACGATTGGGCAGGTCAGAGGCATCCCACTCCTCGGGATCGTAGTCGCGTCGCTTCCACTCCACGCCAAATTTTTGCGCCAGACGCTTGTACATCTCCCGTACCCGAGCGCCCTCGATGCCGCGCAACTGCTCGACCGAGCGACGCTGCGGCGGCGCCTCGCCAAAACGCAGTTCGTACATCTTGCGCACCACCTTCAGACGCAGGTCCGGGTCCAGCGCCAGCTTGGCCTGGTACAGCAGGCGATCAGAGCGCGCGCCGCCCGGCTGGCCGGCGGAATAGAGTCGCACCCCCGCTTCGCCGATCCATACCAACAGCGTGCCGACCCGCGCCGCGAGCGTGACCGCCGCGTGGGAGACGCGCGCACCCGGCTCCAGCATCAGACAGGCCACTCCGCCAACCGGAATATGCGTGCGCACGCCGGTGACATCCACCACCACGAAGGCGCCGTCGAGCACGTCGAGCTGGCCGCGCTCAATGTAGAGCACCGACAGACGTTCTTTCATCGGGATGGGGCGTAGCGGTGGCAGCAGGTCGGCCATCAGTAAAAATCGTCCTCACGCTGGTGGCGCACGGCCAGCACTGTAACCGTTGCGCCGTCCTCGATTTCGTAAACCGCCACATAGCCCGCCTGGCCGAACCCGATCACCATTTCGCGCAGAAAAGGATGTTCTGGCGCGACTTTGCGGCAAGCAAACGGAAAAGTCTGCATAAAATCGAAGGCCTTGGCGATGGCGTCGCGCGCGTGTTCGGCGGCGCCAAGGTCGCGCTCGGCCAGGTAGGCGAACAGACGCTGCAAATCGTCCGCCGCGCGTGGCGTGAGCCGCAGCCGGTAACTCACCGCGTCCCGGTAGCCAGGCGTTCGCGCGCACTCGCCAACGAGGCATCAAGCCGCGCCAGCATCTCGTCCGCGCCTACATACTCGCCCGACGTCCGCGCCTCTTCGCGCGCCAGCAAACCACGCGCGATGAACTCGCGCTGCGCCTCGCGCCGCTTGATGTTGAGACGAACGGCTTCGAGCACAAAGCCGGAAAGCGTTTCGCCCTCGCGCAACACCGCTTCGGCGGCGGCGCGCAGTTCGCTATCCACACGCAGGGGCGGCAGTGTGGCGTTTTTCATGGTGCGCTCCTTTTGTATTGCATGTGCGATGCAGTTTACGGTGGGCAGGCTGTCCGGGCAAGGGTCAGAGGCGCCGCACCAGCAGCAGTCCACAGCCAAAGGCTTTGGCGGGGTGACGCTGTGACAAATCACCCCATTCCGGATTCCGTAACAGCCAGTCATTGCCGGCATCCGGAATGATGCGATATCCTTCGCTTCCATATCTGATATCGAACGCTCCGATGGCGCGAACCCTGATCAACCTCGACCCCGAAGACAAGGAATGGCTGGATCGCGAAGCCCGCGCCCGGCACGTGCCCATGACCGAACTGGTTCGGCAGGCGGTACGCGATTACCGCACCCGGCAACAAAGCCTCGCCCACCCAAGCCTGCAAACTGCCCTGGCGCGCACTGCCGGACTCTGGCGTGCCGGTGACGGGCTCGTCTACCAGCGCCGCCTACGCGAAGAGTGGGAACCCCCTGCGTGAGGTTTCTGGTCGACTCGGTCATCGTCATCGACCATTTCAATGGTATCGAAAGCGCCACCCGCTTTCTGTCGGAACAGGGCAGTGTCTGTGCGTTCTCGGTGATCACCCGCGCCGAGGTGCTGACCGGCTTTGACGATGCAAGCCAACCGCTCGCACTCGAAATGCTCGACGCCTTCGCCACCCTGCCGATCACCCTTGAAGTCGCTGATCTGGCGGCCAAACTGCGTCGCACCCAGCGCTGGAAACTACCCGATGCCTTCCAGGCCGCCCTTGCGATCCAGCACAAATTGACCCTGGTCACCCGCAATACGAGAGACTTCCAGTCTGGCGGCGGGCTCGATGTGCTCATTCCCTATCGGCCTTGACGGGCGGATGGCTTCATAGCCGCCGCACCAGCAGCAGGCCGCAGCCGAAGGCCTTGGCGGGGCCGATGCCGGTGGTGAGCAGGTCAGTCAAACACTCGGCGTCGGTTACTTTCAACACGCCTTCGAACGTAACAGTGACGAACTTTCCGCTCCTGCGCCCTTTTCGGAAATAGGTCGGTGCGTGTGGCAGAACGCTCACGCCTTCGACCATCCCGGCGCCAGCCAACTTGCGCGAAAGCCACTGACGTTGTTCTTCTTCTTTGATGAGTGGTACGCGGCTTTTCGGTAACCTCGGGGTTTTGTCCATCTGCCCATCGCTTCTTTCGACATGACGCTTGAGCTTATCCGGCTTGGATTCCACTTCGGTATCGACAATCGTCTTGACCGGATTGGCCGTCAACAGAAACGCTAAACGCTGTCCGGCTGAGGGATTCGGTTGGAACGTGCGTGTGGCAACGATCGAAACACCGTCTGCACGGGTCGGCGGACGGCGCGATTGCACCAGCAACCGAGCAGGGCGCCCGGTCTGGCTCTGTTCAACCCGGAACAGGAAGCTCTGCCTTTCTTCAGCACTGGAAGCGCGAGATTCGGGAGCCTCGCCAGGAAACAGCCGCCATAACTGGCGGTGTATGTCATAGGGATTGCGTGCGGCTTCCCAGGGTAATTCGATGCGGCTCAGGAACATGGCGGCTCCTTGTGCAGGTAAACCAGTCGGGTGGCGAATTGGCGTGTTTTCCCATGCATGGGCACGTCACGCACCCGCACCGGTTGTTCGGATATCTCCGCCTCGCTGTAGATCAGGCCGCCGGTCGGTCCAGTTTGCGCCAGTGCGGCGCATGCGCTCGCGGCCTCGATTGGCTGCCCTTCCAGTAGCGGGCGCGTCAGCGGACAGGAACGGCGGCCCAGCGTCGGGGTGTAACACGGGTGACGCAGGGCTTCGGCGATGTGGTCAAGACTGACTGTCGCAT
>JBPPNE010000103.1:0-2428 GCA_051306415.1 Porticoccaceae bacterium | reverse complement strand
CCGTCCGCACCAATGGCGGAGCCCCGGAACACAGTGCCATCGGCGAGTGCCAGCATGGCGGGGCGATGGGCGCGGGTATTCAAGATCATCTCCTCAGCCAAATGGATGGAATCCCGGTGGTCGGCGCGGTGACACCAGACCTGGGCTGGGCTTTCGGCGGGCTGCAAAAAAGCGAGATGAAATCCTCTGCTTCATCTCGCTTGATGACACCTGCTCTATTTTGGTTCGCCTCGGAGCCCGCGTTGCGTTGTTGTTGTACCGCCACCAGGGTGGAGAGCGCTACCTTGAGCCGCGCCGTACCCAGCCGCCCCTGGGGTGTCTGGGGCTATCCCGATCCGGGATTACAGCGTCTTGATTCGGCGAAACTCGGGCGACAATTCTAGGTGATTGCATCCCCGACTGTCCAGTTTAAAGCCATTCCAAGCAGGGAAGTAAGCTGTGGTCACCGGAATTTGGCTCACGCCGGGACATCTCGACAACGGAAAAAATTGCCAGAATCGAATATTGGGTTAAGGGTATTGCGGCACGCCAAGCGGACTAAGGCTTGGCGTCTGTCCGAGCGCCCAGCCTTGGACAGATTATTATGCCTCCGCCATTACGTCACGCAGCACTTCGGGATGCTGGGCAACGATCTTAAGCAACGTTTCCGCCGCGCCTGACGGCTGACGCCGCCCCTGCTCCCACTGCTGGAGCGTGCACGGCGAGATATGTGAAGCGCGGCCGCGAACTGCGCCTGCGACAGACCACACCTCATGCGGGCCTGCACAGTGTCATTGGCTTCGACTTGACACTTCGCACCGTAGTTGCCCGCTTTGACATCCTTGATGGCTTGGAGAAGTTCCTCACCAATGTTCCGCTTGGCATCACGTGCCGAGACGCTACTATTTTTCGTCGCCATGTTCCAACTCCTCCGCAATGTTACGCAAGACATGCGCCGGAATGGTATCGCGGGCACTCTTGGAATAGAGGGTAAGCAGCACCAACTCGCCCCTCTTCAGCCTGGCCATATAGATGACGCTCACACCACCGCCCTTGCCGGTACCCAGTCTTGCCCAACGTACCTTCTCGGCAGCCGCCGGAACCGACAATGAGATCAGCCGCTTCGGGATTCTTAAGGGTTAGAAACACCGAAAACTCACCACGCTCCCCTGAGCTAGGCTCGAAAAAGTGGACACCTTCAACCTGATGTTATATTGAAACTTGGAGGTGTTAAATGGAAAAGCTACCACGACAGAAGTACACGAAGGAATTCCGTGAACAGGCCGTGAAACTGGTAAGTGAGCAGGCCCTCACAGTCCCTGAAGCCGCCAAACGGCTCTCGATGTCGGGCCAGACGCTTTCGAACTGGGTGTTCAAGGCACGCCAGGGGAAGCTGGCCGGGATGGACGGAAATCGCAAGCCCGTCACCGATCTGCAAGCCGAAAACTCCAAACTCAAGCGCGATCTGGCCGAAGCCCGGATGGAGCGCGATATCCTAAAAAAAGCCACCGCGTACTTTGCCAAGGCACAGCTGCCCGGTACGCGCACATGAGGGAGCTGCGCGTCCATTATCCCCTCCAGCTGCTGTGCCGGACGCTGGCGGTTTCCAGGAGTGGTTGCCACGCGTTCGTATCGCGGTGTCCTTCGAAGCGCACGCAGGACAACGCACGTCTTTCGGTGGCGATTAAGGCTGCCCACGTGCGCACCCGGGAAACGTATGGGCCGCAGCGGCTACGCGATGAGTTGCGCGACGACGGGTTCAAGGCCGGCATCTCCCGGATCAAGCGCTTGCGTCAGCAGCTGGGTATTCGTTGCAAGCAAGTGCGCCAATTCAAGGCGACCACGAACTCGAACCATGGCCTGCCGGTGGCGGCAAACCTGCTCAACCAGAAGTTTGAAACCACGCGTCCGAACGAAGCCTGGGTGACCGACATCACCTACGTCCGGACCGGCGAGGGCTGGCTGTATCTCGCTGGCGTCAAGGATCTGCACACCTGCGAACTCGTCGGCCACGCGCTCGGGCATCGCCTGACGACGGACTTGGTGGGCACGGCGCTCGTCAAGGCAACGGCCGCCAAGCGCCCGGCCCCGGGGCTGATTCACCATTCGGACCGTGGCTCGCAGTATTGCGCACGCGACTATCGGAATTTGCTGGAACAGTTCGGCATGAAGGCATCCATGTCGAGACGTGGCAACTGCTATGACAATGCTCCAATGGAAAGCTTCTGGGGCACGCTCAAGAACGAGCTGGTACACCACCGACGTTACGAAACCCGTGCCCAAGCCATCGCGGAGATCACCGAGTACATCGAGATCTTCTACAACCGGCAGCGGCGACACTCGAGACTGGGCAACCTCTCACCGGCGGCGTTTACTCAACAGTTTTACCGGCAGCAGCAGGCGGCCTGATACGGCGACTCATGGTGTCCACGGTTGACGACCTAGCTCA
>JBPPNE010000102.1:0-4220 GCA_051306415.1 Porticoccaceae bacterium | reverse complement strand
GCTGCCGGTGCGCTCGATGATTTCGCGCCGAAACTGTTCGAGCTCTGGACCCGCCATGGCGCGGAAGTTGGCGTCGAGCGCCTCGCCGGATTCGAGCTGTTCGCTGTCGATCAACAAGGTGTTGGGGCGCGCGAGCGGGTTACCGTGCTCGTCGAAGTTGCGAAACAGTGCAAGCCTCCCATTGACAATATTCGAGGAGCCATCGTCATTCTCCCGGACGAAGCCCGAAATATAGTCGTAAACCAGCTTGGACGTCGCCGTGTTGTTGCACACCAGGATAAAGCAGGGCGGCACCCGAATGCCGGCCTCCTGCCACAGCGTGAAGGTCTTCTCGTAGTGGCCGTAGAGCGCCTGTAGCGCGGTCTGCAATTCGACTGGGATGCTGAGCGGGTCGAGCTGCTTGCCCTTGCCGCGGCCCTTTTTGGGCATCCGCTTGCCGATGTGTTCCCACAGGTTGCGGAACATCGGCATTTCGTTGCCGGGAATGTTTTCGGCGATGGGCACGCGCGGCAGCTTGACGATGCCGCACTCGATGGCGTCCATCAGCGAGAAGTCGCTCATGGTCCAGGGGAACAGCGTGCCCTCGGCGTAGCCGGAACCGCGCAGGAAGAACGGCGTGGCGGAGAGGTCCAGGACGCGCGCCAGACCGAGCGTGCGGTTGACGGCCTCCAGGCCGGAAATCCACAGCCGCGCCGCTTCGTTGTTGTGCTCGGCCTCGGCCTTGTTCTCGCCCTTCAGCGTCTCGTCGCCCGCCGCCGGTTTTTCGCGATAGCAGTGGTGGGCTTCGTCGTTGATGGCGAGGAAGTGTTTCAGGCCCATCAGCTCGGGCATCACCCGTTGCAGCATCTGGCCTTCGGTTTCCAGCGTATCGAGCGCCTCGCCGCCCCGGCCTTGCAGCAGCAAGCGGCCACCCTTGGACAGGTCCATGCGCTCGCGGCGTTTGAAGGCGTGGTAGTTGGTGATGACGATGCGCGCCTTGCCAAGGTCAGCGAGCATGTCCGCCGGCACCAGCTCGCGGCTCTGGTAATAGCTGTCCGGGTCGTTGGCTTGCAGGACGCGCAGGCGGTCCTTGATGGTCAGGCCCGGCGCGACGATCAAAAACCCACGGGTGAATTTTTTGCTGCCGGGCCGGCGCACGGCGTTGACGGTCTGCCAGGCGATCAGCATCGCCATGACGGTGGTCTTGCCGGCGCCGGTGGCGAGCTTGAGCGCCAGGCGCATCAGCTCCGGATTGGCGTCCTGGTTGACGCTGGTCAGATGCTGGATGTACTTGTCCCCGGCTTTGCCGATCTGAGGTGCGACCTCGGTCAGCCAGATGGCGGTCTCGACCGCCTCGACCTGACAGAAAAACGGCCGGATGCTGTTGAAAGCGTGGTGCCGCCAGTGCTGAAGCAGCCGGGCTGTCTCGGGGGTGACGCGCCAGTCGGCGGGGCTCGGGATCGCCCGCCACTTGTCCACCTCGGCCCGTACGCCGTTGATGATGGTCGCGTGGTACTGCTGCGCCTGCGTGGACAGGCCGTCGTCGTAAAGCAATGCGCCTTGCGTCGGCGCGCCTTTCTGCTTGCGGGGCTTGGGGATGGGGGTGATGAACTCGGCGCGGCGACGGCTTGGCATGATGACCTGGGTCGGCTGGCCTTCGGTGTCGAGCTCCCAATGCCGGGACGGGTATTCGTAGGGTGAATTGAGGATCGGCTTTTCAAAGAATTGATCGTTCATGGCGTCCCTTGCATTCGTAGTGTCAGCGCACAGCCAGCGTCATCATCGGCGCAAAACGACTCCATTGGTATCCACGGCGGTGCGACTTCACCATCAAATCGCAAAACCGGCTTTCAGCTTTTTGTGCACCAGCGTGTTCTTCAGCCGCGCATACTGGGGCACGCCGTTTTTGTAGGGCGGGTAATCTTCGCCGGCGATCAGGGGCTCCAGGTAGGCGCGGGCGGCGTCGGTGATGCCGAAGCCGTCGCGGCTGATGAAGTTGCGCGGCATTTTCTTCTCGACGTTGGCGACCTTCGCGAGTGGCGCTTCACCGAGGTGCCAACTGTATTTTTTGCCCTTGCCGCGTTCGATAGTCACCATCACCGCGCTCTTGCCGGCGACGGCGTAGTCGACGGCGGCGCGGCCGACGGCATAGGCCTGCTCGACATCGGTGGCGGATGCGATATGGCGCGCGGCGCGTTGCAGGTAGTCGGCGAGCGCCCAGTGGTATTTGTAGCCGAGGGCATCCTTGACCAGGGTTGCCAGTGTTGGCGCGACGCCGCCGAGCTGCTTATGGCCGAAGGCATCGACGGTACCGGCATCGGCAATGAAAGTGCCGTCCGGGTTCTGCGCGCCCTCGGAGGCGACGATCACGCAGTAGCCGACTTTCTTGACGGTGTCGTTCACCTTGCGGAGGAATTTGTCGCGATCAAAGGCAATCTCGGGGAACAGGATGATGTGCGGCGGGTCGCCGGCCTGCGTTGCGGCCAGACCACCGGCGGCGGCGATCCAGCCGGCGTGACGGCCCATGACTTCGAGAATAAATACCTTGGTGGACGTCTCGCACATGGACGCCACGTCCATGCCCGCCTCGCGGGTGGAGACCGCGACATACTTGGCCACGGAGCCGAAGCCGGGGCAGGTGTCGGTGAAGGGCAGGTCATTGTCGACGGTCTTGGGAATGTGAATCGCTTGGATGGGGTAGCCCAGCGTTTGAGACAGTTGTGAGATTTTCAGACAGGTGTCGGCGGAGTCGCCACCGCCGTTGTAGAAGAAGTAGCCGACGTCGTGGGCGCGAAAGACGTCGATGAGGCGCTCGTACTGGGCGCGGTTCTGCTCCAGGCTCTTGAGTTTGTAGCGGCAGGAGCCAAAGGCGCCGGAGGGCGTGTGGCGCAGCGCGGCGATGTTGGCGCGGGATTCGGTGCTGGTGTCGATGAGTTCCTCGCGCAGTGCGCCGATGATGCCGTTGCGGCCGGCGTAGACCTTGCCGATGTGCTTGCGGTGTTCGCGAGCCGCTTCGATGACGCCGCAGGCGCTGGCGTTGATAACGGCGGTGACGCCGCCCGACTGTGCATAAAAGGCGTTGCGTTTGGCCATGTTGTCCCCGATTTTAGTGGGCGTGCGAGTGCTGCGTGACGCCGCGAATGATACTGGAAGGAGTCAGCGAAAACACCGCGCCGAAGGGTAGGAGAATGGTGAGAGGGTGCGGGGTTCGCCGGCGGAAATGGCGGTTTGCGGTATCAAATGGGATAATCGCCGGCACATTTCGCGGCCATTGGCGCAACCATGCACATTCACATTCTCGGCATTTGCGGCACCTTCATGGGTAGTCTGGCGCAGCTTGCCAAGGCCGATGGCCACCGCGTCACCGGCAGCGACGCTAACGTCTACCCGCCCATGAGCACGCAACTGAAGCAGGCCGGCATCGGCCTGATCGAGGGCTTTGATCCGCGCCAGCTCGATCCGGCACCGGATCTGGTGGTGGTCGGCAATGCGCTGTCGCGCGGCAATCCCTGTGTCGAATACCTCTTGCGCAAGGGCTTGCGCTACACCTCGGGCCCCCAGTGGCTCGGCGATCATTTTCTCCACGACAAATGGGTGCTGGCGGTCGCGGGCACCCACGGCAAGACATCCACCGCGAGCATGCTGGCCTGGATTCTGGAAGACGCCGGACTCGCGCCCGGGTTCCTGATCGGCGGCGTGCCGAGCAATTTCGGCGTGTCGGCACGTCTCGGCGAGACGCCGTTCTTCGTCGTCGAGGCGGACGAATACGACACCGCGTTTTTCGACAAGCGTTCCAAATTCGTCCACTACCACCCGCGCACGCTGGTGCTCAACAATCTCGAATACGACCACGCCGATATCTTTCCCGATCTCGCCGCCATCCAAACCCAGTTTCACCACCTGGTGCGCACGGTGCCCGACGACGGTCTGATCATCTTTCCCGAACGCGAGGCGAATCTGCACGCGGTGCTGGCGCGCGGCTGCTGGACGCCGACGGCAACGACGGGCGGTGATGGCCAATGGCGCGCCACATTGATCGCCGACGATGGCAGCCACTTTGACGTGAGTCTGGATGGCAAAGTCGTCGGCACGGTGCGCTGGGATCAAAGCGGCGAGCACAATGTCGCCAACGCGCTGGTGGCCATTGCCGCCGCCCGCCACGCCGGGGTTGCGCCGGCGTTGGCTTGCACGGCACTCAGCCGCTTTGCCGGCGTCAAGCGACGCATGGAATGTCTGGCCGA
>JBPPNE010000101.1:0-2794 GCA_051306415.1 Porticoccaceae bacterium | reverse complement strand
ATTTCCGCCCACTGGGAAAGCACCGATGTCGCCATCAACGGCGCCGAGAAGCCGGCGTTGATTTTCGACTACTACGGCTTTCCGCCACACACCTACCAGCTCGAATACCCTGCGCCCGGCGCCCCGGCGCTCGCGACGCGCATTGAGGAGTTATTACAGGCGGCCACCATTCCCTGCCATCGTGATCCAGGCCATGGCTTTGACCACGGCGTATTCATCCCCTTTCTGTTGATCTATCCGCAGGCGCGGATTCCGATCGTCCAGATATCCCTGCGAGCCAGCCTCAATCCCGTGGAACACCTCGCCATCGGGCAGGCGCTGCTGCCTCTGCGTCAGGAAGGCGTGCTTATCGTTGGCAGTGGCATGAGCTACCACAACATGGCCGCATTGATGAAGGGCAGGCCCGCCAATGGCGACGACGAGCGTTTCGACCACTGGCTGCACGACGCCGTTAGCGCGGACGCCGCCACCCGCGAGCAGCGGCTGACGAACTGGAGCACCGCGCCCGGCGCCCGCGGCGCTCATCCAAGGGAAGAACACCTGCTACCCCTGATGGTCGTCGCTGGCGCCGCCGGCGATGATCGCGGGCGGCGGATCTTTACCGACCGCGTGCTGAGAGCCCAGGTATCGGCATTTCAGTTTGGCGGCTGACGACTGCAATCAGTCAAGTTTGTCTCACCTTTCATTTGAGCCAGCGAGGATACCGACATGATCGACCTCTACACCTCAGCCACTCCCAACGGCCACAAAGTCAGCATTGCGCTGGAAGAACTCCAATTGCCGTATGAGGTCATCAACATTCACCTGTTCAAGGGCGAGCAGAAGACCCCGGAGTTTCTCAAGCTGAATCCCAATGGCCGAATTCCCGTTATCGTCGATCGAGGTAACGGCGATCTGCCCATCTTTGAATCCGGCGCCATTCTGCTCTATCTCGCCGAGAAAACCGGCCGACTGCTGCCCACCGATAACCGTCGCCGCTGGCAGGCAATCCAGTGGCTGATGTTTCAGATGGGTGGCATCGGCCCGATGATGGGCCAGGCAAACGTATTCTTCCGCTATTTCGAGGAAAAGATTCCCGCCGCGATCGACCGCTACCAGAATGAGGTGAAACGGCTGTTTGGCGTCCTCGACGGCCATCTCAAGGACCATGACTACTTGGCGGACGACTACAGCATCGCCGATATCGCCAACTGGGCCTGGGTGCGCACTCACAACTGGTCTGGCATCAGCATCGATAACTTCCCCTATCTCCAGCGCTGGAAACGCCAACTCGCAGAGCGGCCGGCGTGTGTTCGCGGTATCACGATTCCGGAGACCGAAATCACCCAGCTCGAGCCGGACGACAAGCTGATCGACAATATCCGCACCATGGTGGTGAGGTAATTCAGTTTTTAAACAGACGGTCGTGGAATTGCAGGCTCGTTCAGCGCGGCCGAAATCGGCGCACCGCGCGCCGCAACTCAACCAGCTGTTGCCCACCGTTCCCATAGCGCTGGCGCTCGAACAGACGCGCTATTCCGGCCGCCACGACGCCTAACGGCGGTCGTTCGCGGGCGACACGGGCGGCGAACGTGCGTGGCCCCTCCCCGCTTTCGCGAACGATGCCGACGCGGGCCAGACGGCGACAGAAGGTGAGAAACAGCCGGTCGAGTTCGTCGTGGCGCGATTTGCGATTGCTGAAAACCGAAAATACCACCACCGGCGCCAGCGCAACGACACCAGCGAGCAGCAGAAACAGTCCGATCCGCCAGGGATCGATACGCCCGATCAGCCCGGTCAACACCTCGCCCTGCACGCGCTCGTAACCGAGTACCCACTTGCCCCAGGCATAATCGATGGCGTCCAGCCGCAGTCGCAACTCATTGAGAACGCTCCAATGCCAGTACCGCTCCAGGATAAACAGGGATTCGCCGAGAAACGCCTGGTCATCGCCGAACAGCTCGGCAAAGGGACGCTCAATGCGCTCCGGCGCCACCGCCGCAGTCGGGTCGATGCGCACCCAGCCCTCGCCATCGAGCCAGACTTCGGCCCAGGCGTGGGCATCGTATTGGTGAACCAGCAGATACTTGCCGGTGGGATGGCGCTCGCCGCCCTGATAGCCGGTCACCACCCGCGCCGGGATACCAGCGGCACGCATGAAGAAGACGAAACTGCCGGCGTAAAACTCACAGAAGCCCCTTCTTGTTTTCCACAGAAATTCGTCGACCGTATCGGTGCCGAGGAGTGGCGGCGTCAGCGTGTAGACAAACTCCTGGCGATACAGCGCCAATAGCCGCTCAATCAGCACTGCCGGCGCCGGCGTCTCCGCCCGCCACTGGCGGGCGATGCGTCGTGTCTCCGGATTGAAGTCCCCCGGCAACTTGAGGTTGAGATCCCGTCGCCAGGACGCGAGGCCACCGGCCTCCAAGCGATAGTCCAGCCAACTGCGTACGGCGTACTGCATCCGCGCCGACACCGGGGTCCTCCTGACCAGAATCGAATCGAGCGTCAGAAACACCTCGGGCGCCTCCAGCACCGGCGTCGTCAATGCAAACAGCCAAGGTGCGTTCGTCGGCTCCAGCACGACATCGTAGGTCGTGGGGTTTCCGATGTGCTCGACCGCCGCCTGCGTCCCCGCTCCGAGGATGCGCAAAAGACCGCCGGCGTCGGACTGGGTCCAGCTCCGGCCATCGAAATCGGACAGCACCGGGCCGCGCCAGTAGAGCTCATTTTGCCGTGGCACCGCCCCGGTGAAAGTAGCGCGGAACGCCACCGCCCCCGACTTCCCCAGCTGGCTGAAATCCCCCGGCGACAT
>JBPPNE010000100.1:0-2980 GCA_051306415.1 Porticoccaceae bacterium | reverse complement strand
GCGGTGCCCCGGGTGGCCACCAGTTTGAAGCCGAGCGCGAGCAACTGGCGGGCGACATCGACGACACCGGCTTTGTCGGGCTCGCGCACGCTTATAAAGACAGTGCCGCGCCGAGGAATCTCGTCGCCGGCACCCAATTGCGCCTTGGCATAGGCCTCGGCGAAGGTCTTGCCAACACCCATCACCTCGCCCGTCGATTTCATCTCCGGCCCCAGAATGGGATCGATGCCGGGAAACTTGTTGAACGGGAACACCGCTTCCTTGACGCTGAAATAGCCGGGAATGATTTCCGCCGTGAAGCCCTGACTCACCAGAGTTTGCCCCGCCATACAACGCGCGGCGATCTTGGCGAGCGACACGCCCACTGCTTTCGACACAAAGGGCACCGTCCGCGACGCCCTGGGGTTGACTTCGATGACATACACCTTGCCGTCCTGCCAGGCCAGTTGCACATTCATCAGCCCCTTGACGCCGAGTTCCCGCGCCATGATCTTGACCACGGTACGCATCTCGTCCTGCACCTCGGCCGGCAGGCTGTAGGGCGGCAGCGAGCAGGCCGAATCCCCCGAGTGGATGCCGGCCTGTTCGATGTGCTGCATGATGGCGCCGATGACAACCTCGTCACCATCGGACACCGCATCGATATCCACCTCGATTGCCGATGACAGGAAGTAGTCGAGCAGCACCGGCGAATCCTCCGACACCCGCACCGCCTCGCGCATGTAGCGGCGCAGCTCCTCCTCGCTGTAGACGATCTCCATCGCGCGCCCCCCGAGCACATAGGACGGCCGCACCACCAGCGGATAACCGATCTCTTCGGCCTTGCCGACCGCCGCCTCCGCCGAACGTACCGTCGCATTGGGCGGCTGCAACAACCCGAGTTTGGTGATCATCTGCTGGAAGCGCTCGCGGTCCTCGGCGCGGTCGATGGCATCCGGCGTAGTGCCGATGATGGGTACGCCCGCCGCTTCCAGCGCCCGCGCCAGTTTCAGCGGCGTCTGCCCGCCGAACTGGACAATGACGCCGACAGGGTGCTCCAGATGAATGATCTCGAGAACGTCCTCCAGGGTCACCGGCTCAAAATAGAGACGGTCGGAGGTATCGTAATCGGTGGACACCGTCTCCGGATTGCAGTTCACCATGATGGTTTCGTAACCATCCTCGCGCATCGCCAGCGCGGCGTGCACGCAGCAGTAGTCGAACTCGATACCCTGGCCGATCCGGTTGGGCCCACCGCCGAGCACAAGGATCTTCTGCCGTTGCGTGGGCGCCGCCTCGCACTCCTCCTCATAGGTGGAATACAGGTACGCGGTACCGGTGGCGAATTCAGCCGCGCAGGTATCGACGCGCTTGTAGACCGGACGAATACCCAGCGCATGGCGCTGCGCCCGCACATCCTGCTCGCTCACTTCGAGCAGCAGCGCCAGGCGCTGGTCGGCGAAGCCCTGGCGCTTGAGCGCAAACAGCACGGCGGCATCAAGGTCGGCGAAGCGTTGACCGCGGATGCGTTGTTCGGTCGCGATCAGGTCTTCGATCTGCACCAGAAACCAGGGGTCGATACCGGTGATTTCGTTGATGTCGGCGATGCTCATGCCGCTGCGAAAGGCGTCGCCGAGGTACCAGATGCGCTCGGCGCCCGCCGCCGCCAGTTGCTCGCGGATTTCCAGACGGCCGTCTTCGCTCGCAAAGTCCACCTTGGATTCAAACCCGGCGGAACCCACCTCCAAGCCACGCAGCGCCTTTTGCAGCGACTCCTGAAACGTCCGCCCGATGGCCATCACTTCGCCGACGGATTTCATCTGCGTCGTGAGCTGGGCATTGGCCTGGGTGAATTTCTCAAACGCAAAGCGCGGTATCTTGGTGACCACGTAATCGATGCTGGGCTCGAAGGACGCCGGTGTCGCGCCGCCAGTGATTTCGTTCTTCAGCTCGTCCAGCGTGTAACCCACCGCCAGTTTCGCCGCCACCTTGGCGATCGGAAAGCCGGTGGCCTTGGAGGCTAGCGCGGACGACCGCGACACCCGCGGATTCATCTCGATTACCACCAGGCGACCATCGGCCGGATTGACCGCGAACTGCACGTTGGAGCCGCCGGTTTCGACGCCGATCTCCCGCAACACCGCAATCGCGGCATCGCGCATGATCTGGTATTCCTTGTC
This sequence comes from Porticoccaceae bacterium, assembly GCA_051306415.1. Lineage (GTDB taxonomy): Bacteria > Pseudomonadota > Gammaproteobacteria > Pseudomonadales > Porticoccaceae > CBDDRG01. Next base: position 821 of record JBPPNE010000100.1, on the reverse strand, counting down.
GGTCAACGTTTGCGCCGGCGCGACGGTGATGGAGTCGCCGGTGTGGATGCCCATGGGGTCGAAGTTTTCGATGGTGCAGACGATGATGCAGTTGTCCTTGCGGTCGCGCACCACCTCCATCTCGAACTCTTTCCAGCCGATCAGGGATTCGTCGATCAACAGTTCCCGCGTCGGCGACAGGTCGAGACCGCGCTTGCAGATCTCCTCGAACTCTTCGCGGTTGTAGGCGATGCCGCCGCCGGAACCGCCCATCGTGAACGACGGCCGGATCACGCAGGGAAAGCCGAAACGATCAGGCGCCTGCAGTGCCTCTTCCAGGCTGTGGACGATCATCGATGCCGGCGTCGCCAGGCCGATGGCCTTCATCGCCTTGTCGAAGCGCTCGCGGTCCTCGGCCTTGTCGATCGCATCGCGGGTGGCGCCAATCATCTCGACGCCGAAGCGGTCGAGCACGCCCTCCCGCGCCAGATCCAGCGCACAATTGAGCGCGGTCTGCCCACCCATCGTCGGCAGCATGGCGCTCGGGCGCTCCCGCTCAATGACGCGGGCGACGGTGCGCCACTCCACCGGCTCGATATAAGTGGCATCGGCCATCGCCGGGTCGGTCATGATGGTGGCCGGGTTGGAGTTCACCAGAATCACCCGGTAGCCCTCCTCGCGCAGCGCCTTGCAGGCCTGGGCACCCGAATAGTCGAACTCGCAGGCCTGGCCGATAACGATGGGCCCGGCGCCGAGAATCAGGATGCTGTCGATATCCGTACGTTTGGGCATATGCTTCAGTGTCAGTCAGTGCAGGGCTGTCGGGTTAAGAGCCGTCGAGT
>JBPPNE010000099.1:0-8328 GCA_051306415.1 Porticoccaceae bacterium | reverse complement strand
CGCCGAATCGGCTCGACCGTTCCTCGCACCGGCTTGTCGCTGCAGTTCCATGCGTTCGCTCTTGCTCAGTTTCATCACGCCCTCCGCAGGCGTAATGATACTCCCTATTTAAACGTTACAGTCCACTAGTTACCAAACTTTTGTTATCAAGCTTTATTAGCTGGCGTTCTTGATCAAACTGACTTCCGCTTCAGGCCTTCGCGCCAGACGACAGTCGCTCGCCAATGGCGCCCAGTCTGCGTGTGCGAAAACGCTCGGCGGCGGGCTTGTCATTAGCACGGCCGCTACGGTCGCTGTACGGTGTCCACGCCTCGAACCGCGCGAACTCTAACCCCGAAGACCGCTTGCCGCAAGCCCGGCTCCCACGTATTGGTTTTTTACCGGCCGCTTGCCACGGGCTGGTAGTGACCAATGTGGTTATCAGCATGCAAGCTTTACCCGCACGCGGAAACTATCGAGACAGCGACCTTGTGAGCGCCAGCATCAGCGGACTGGGATCAGCGGGTCACTGCGGTGACGGTGTGCCGTGTGGGGAACCGCCGTGCTCGTCGGCCACTTGGTCGTGGCCATGACCGTGGCCCTAATCGTGGCCGTGGCCTTGACTAGGACCATGAGCGCGACCGTCCTGAGCCATCACCTTTTGGACAAAGGGATCCGACTCCATGTCGCCAAAGTCGGCGGCATCGATCACGCTGAAACCAGCAAGACCGTCGTCGTCCATACGTGGCCAGCCAGCGGGTGGGGCCTGGTGCAGTTCGCGCAGATCAAGCTGCACCCGCCGCGCATCCACGCCGCGCTCCAGACGGGCGGGCAACTGCGCATCGGGCAACCACCACAGCCGCGCCGGCTCGCTATCGATGTCACCTTCAAGCATGAGCGCGCGCCGGTCGCTCAGAGTTTGCTCGCCGGTTTGGCGCAACCCGGCAATCACCCGAGGATCCACCAGGGAAGCGAGTTTCGTCCACTGCGGTGCGGCGCCGCGCGCCCGCAGCTCGCCCGCGCTGTACTCGACAATCTTGCGATCACTGAAGAAAACCCGGCGATAGTCAATCGCGCCATTGGCGGCACGCTCCCAGATCTCGCCCTGGCGGCTGCCGACATTGAAGGTTTCGATCCGCGCCGCTGTGCGAGTCAGATACCAATCGGTGGTGTGGTTGCCGATGCGCAATTCATAGCGCGCGGCGAGTGCGGGCGCAGCGGTCACGACACCCTGTTGAGCTGAGGGCTCCGCCGCCAGCCCGCTGGTTGCCACTAGCAAGAGCACCAACGTACATAGTTTTGGGCTGTTCATCATGTGGGTTTTCATAATGTCACATATCAAAAAATCCGGGGCGCCGCAGCGCCCCGGATTAGGGTTGGGGATAGCGAATAAGTGACCTCGGCGATCAAAAGCCAAAGGCTTCCTTCATCACGTGATAAATCCAGTTCTGCTCCATTGAACCATGCACCAGATACGCCTTGGGCCCGCTGGCATAAATCGCGACATCCTCACCGGCATGGGTTTCGGAGCTCAAGGGCACCGCGGCTTCCTGCAAGTAGCCGAGCGCACCGGTGTCAACCGCGTTCAGATCGGGGCGCTTCTGGCCCGTGGCGACGGCATCGCGCCAGCCGGGGCCATTGGCATAACCCAAGGTGGTGTAGGGCAATCCCAGCTTGTCGAGCGAAAGTTCCGTCGGATCTCCATCCACCGCAGGCACGTCCTTGACCAGACCCAGAATCGGGTTGCCTCGGTGCGGGTAGCCGGCAATGGTGAACACGTGACTGTGGTCGGCGGTGACGATGATCAGGGTATCGTCCGGATCGGTCATCTCGTAGGCCTTCTTGATCGCCTGGGCGAACTCGATGGTATCGAGGAGTGACCGCCGCGCATTACCGGCGTGGTGGGCGTGGTCGATGCGGCCGGATTCCACGTGCAAGTAAAACCCGTTGCGGTTCTTCTTCAGCATGCCAATGGATTTCTCGGTCATCTCGGTCAACGACGGCTCGCCGGCCGTATCAGTGGCGCGGTCGGCCTCGTACTGCATGTGGGAGCGTTCGAATAGACCGAGCAGGTACTGGGTGCTCGCCGGACTGGCCGCATCGAAGCCGGCTTTGTCACTCACGTACTGGGCACCGGCGCCGCGCGTACTCACCCACTCGGCGGTGAGATCGCGGCCATCCTTGCGCAGGCCCTTCTTGGTCGGGTATTCCGGATCCGCATCGGTGTCCTTGCGGAAATAGTCGCGACCGCCGCCCAGCACCACTTGCAGGCTTTTCTTGACCGGCGGGCTCAGTTCAATGAGCTGGCGGGCAATATCCTTGACGCCACAGCCCACGGGCAGATTGGCATCCGCCTCCCAGTCGCGCACCGGCGTGTGCGCGTAATTGGCGGCCGGCGTGGCGTGGGTAATGCGCGCAGTGCTGACGATGCCGGTGGACTTGCGTTCGGCGGCAGCCTGCTCGAGGATGGTGGTGAGTGAATTGGCGGCGACCACGGCGGCATCGCACTCGCCCCGCGCGGTGGTGTGGTTGACCGACAACATGCCTTCACGCGCCTTGTAGCCGGTTACCATCGCGGTCATGGTCGGGGCCGAATCAGACGTCTGCTGATCCCAGGAGTAGGTTTTGGACAGCGCCAGATAGGGCAACTGCTCGAAGAACAGGTGGTTTTCCTCACCGGGCTGGCCCTTTAACTGGCCCGCCAGAATGCGCGCCGCGGTGACGGTCGATACGCCCATACCGTCGCCAACAAACAGAATCACATTTTTCGCCTTGCGCGGGTTTTTATGCAGGCGTTTGCCGTCGTGGATGAATTGCTGGCCGGCGTTCCACCAGTCGGCGACACTCTCCGGCCCCTGTACGACCGGGGCATTGGTGGCCAGCGCCGGTGCGATGGCGATGGCGAGACCAGTGGCGACGGCGGTGGCCATTGTCTTGGGTATGAAGCGACGCATGATTTTCTCCTCTCTTCGTTCCAGCGTGTGAGTGTGGGCAAGTACGCGATAGCACCGAACGGGTGCGGGAAGAACTGGAGGAGAAACTAGCGGATCTGTATTGCGCGGGCGTGACAACAGCGGCCAGGCGGATTGCGCCAGTGCCCGAGCTCGCGGCCTTTGCTCGCGAGCAGTGCGGGCGGCAGGGAAGTATCGATGATCGCGCCCGGGACGTTGCGACAACCATGGGCTGGTGGCGGATTCAGCGCACCAGCGAACCCCAGAGATCGTAGTCGTCGGCATCGTCGATTTCGACCTCGACCAGATCGCCCGGGGTCAGTCCCTGTTCACCGTTGAGATAGACGCTGCCATCAATATCGGGCGCATCCGCCCAGCAGCGGCCGATCGCCCCCTCATCGTCGACTTCGTCGATCAGCACTTCCAGAGTGCGGCCGATCTTTGCCGCGAGCCGCTCGGCACTGATACGCTGCTGGAGTTCCATCAAGCGCTCCCAGCGCTCCTGCTTGACCTCTTCGGGTACGGCACCGGCGAGCGCATTGGCTTTGGCCCCGGCAACGGCTTCGTATTTGAAACAGCCGACGCGATCGAGTTGAGCCTCTTCCAGCCAGCTCAGCAGATGCTCGAAATCGCTCGCGGTCTCGCCGGGAAAGCCGACGATGAAGGTGCTGCGCAGCGTCAATTGCGGGCAGGCTTCACGCCAGCGCCGAATCCGCTCCAGCGTCTTTTCCTGGTGCGCCGGGCGCTTCATCGCCTTCAGCACCGACGGACTCGAATGCTGAAAGGGGATATCCAGGTAGGGCAGGATCTTGCCGGCCGCCATCAGCGGGATAACGTCGTCCACATGGGGATAGGGGTAGACATAGTGCAGCCGCACCCAGGCCCCGAGTTCGCCGAGCGCCTGGCAGAGGTCGAACAACCGCGACTTCACCGGCCGGCCCTGCCAGAAGCCGGTGCGGTATTTGATATCGACGCCATAGGCGCTGGTGTCCTGCGAAATCACCAGCAGTTCGCGAGTGCCGGCGCGCACCAGGCGCTCCGCTTCGTCGAGCACCTCGCCGATGGGCCGGCTGACCAGCTTGCCGCGCAGATCGGGAATGATGCAGAAGGTGCAGCCGTGGTTGCAGCCCTCGGAGATCTTCAGATAGGAGTAGTGGCGCGGGGTCAGCTTGACGCCCTGCGGCGGCACCAGATCGGTGTAGGGGTTGTGATCGGTGCTCGGCGGCGCCCAGGCGTGCACCGCATCGACCACGGCTGCGTACTGATGGGCACCGGTGACCGCCAACACCTGCGGATGAACCGCGCGAATCGCCGCCTCGTCACCGCCCATGCAGCCGGTAACGATGACCCGGCCGTTTTCGGCGACCGCCTCGCCGATGGCCTCCAAGGATTCCTGCTTGGCGCTATCGAGAAAGCCACAGGTGTTGACCACTACGACATCGGCGTCTTTATAGGTCGGCACCACCTGATAGCCTTCCAGCCGCAACTGGGTCAGGATGCGTTCGGAATCCACCAGCGCTTTCGGGCAGCCGAGGCTGACGAAGCCGACGGTGGGCGGCGATGCGCCCGCCTTCGTAGGGGTGGACGATGGCGCTGAATCTGGGGCTTGGGCTCGGGTCACGGGGGGATTCCGGGGAGGCTTGCGAGGGCGGCATTCTAGCAGAAGCGGTCGGGCGGCCTTTTGTTGATAGTGGTAACCGGCTAGAGTACCCCGCCCCCAAGCCTTGGAACCCAAGTACCGGGGCCATCCTCCGACTCACCCGAATCAAACCATGGCGCTCAAGGCAACCATCTTCAAAATCAGCCTGCAGATCGCCGATCTGGATCGCGGCTACTACCAGAACCACGACCTCACCCTCGCCCGCCACCCGTCGGAAACCGATGAGCGAATGATGGTGCGGGTACTGGCGTTTGCCAGCCACGCCAGCGATGGTCTTGTCTTCTGCCGAGGGCTATCGACGGATGACGAGCCCGATCTGTGGCGGAAATCCCTCACTGACGACATCGAACTCTGGATCGACGTCGGTCTGCCGGATGAACGGCGCATTCGCAAGGCCTGCAATCGCGCCCGTCAGGTGACGATCTATTGCTACGGTGGTCGATCGGCGAATCTGTGGTGGAATCAGATCAAGGATAAAACCGCGCGCTTCGACAATCTCAGCGTCATCAATCTGCCGTACGCGGATACCCAGCTTCTAGCGGCGATGGTGCAACGGTCGCTGGCCGTGCAGTGCACCATTCAGGACGGGCAGCTCTGGGTGAGCACGGACACCGCCAACCTGTGCGTGACCCCCGAGCGCTGGTGGGGCAATACCGAATCCAGCAACTATTGACCCGGCCCGCAAGCACATTCGCTTTGAGTTTGTCGAAGGGCATGCCAACAGGGCTTCGACGCGCTCAGCCCGAACGGCTTCAAACGGTTTTCTGGCCGGATCAGTAGTTCAATAATACTTGAGGCTATTCCAGCGGCTACACCGGCGCCAGCAGGCGCTTTTGCAGCCGCAGCGCGTCGCAGCCATCTTCGTAGTAATTCGCCAGCCGGCCTGATGCCACGTAACCCAGCTGCTGGTAGAGCTGAATCGCGGCGGCGTTATCCACCCTGACCTCCAGACGCAGGCGATCACAGTGCCGCACCCGTACCGCCTCTTCCGCGACGGCCATCAACTGGTGGGCCACGCCCCGACCCCGGCAGCGCTTGGCAACGGCGATGGAGTAGAGCCGCCCAACCCTGCTGCCACGGCGGAAAAAAACCAACGCATAGCCCGCGACAACGGCCTCCGCGCGCGCTACCCACAACATCGCGCTAGGCACGGCCAACAGGCGGCGAAAGCTGCGCCGACTGAGTCTGTCACCGGCAAAGGTCGCATTTTCAAGCGCCACCAGCTCCGCCACATCAGCCGCTTCGGCGACACGAATCAACAATTTCATCGACTTGACCAGAGGCCCCAAAAAGTGTTCGCAAATCATCCGCGAGCGTAATAGGATGGCCGAAATTTCCCGCCTGCCCCGGAGCCATACGCACCCGCCTCATGTCAAAGTTACAGATAATCGTCGATTCCGCCAAGGATTGGGCGCCGTATTTTTCCAGCGACCAGGTTGTTACTTTCGAAGACTATCTCCGTCAGGACGTCGCCAAAAGCGGTCGCACCCGCGTCATCAACCTGTGCCGGAGCATGCGCTATCTGAGCAAGGGCTACTATTGCTCACTGCTCGCCGAGGCGCGCAACCACTCGGTGATCCCCTCGGTAAAAACGCTCGCCGCGCTCCGCAACCAGCAATCCTTCGCGATCATCCAGGGCAATCTGGAGGATCTGTCAGCCACCTTGCTGAAGAAACTGTCCCCCCGCAGCGACGGCAAGATCGAGTTGCGCAGCTTTTTTGGCGAAACCTCGATCAAGGAACTTCAGCCCCTCGCCAAAGAATTGTTTGACCACGTGCCCTGCCCGGTGCTCGAAATCGAGCTTGAATGGCAAAACGGTTGGCGCATCGACGCGCTGCGGCCGGTGCCCCTGCAACAGCTCAACGACGAGGAGTCCAGCGCCTTCGCCAATGCCCTCGATCGCTTCAGCGCGCTGATCTGGCGCAAACCCAAGCTGCGGGCGGCGAGCCGTTACGACATGGCAATCCTGGTCAACCCGGACGAGAAGCCGCCGCCGAGCGATGAAAAAGCCCTGAAAAAGCTCGAGCGCGTCGGCGAGAAGATGGGCGTGGATGTCACCTTCATCGGTCGCCGTGATCTGCGCCGATTGTCCGAGTTCGACATGCTGTTCATCCGCGAGACCACGGCCATCGACCACCACACCTTCGATTTCGCCCAGCGCGCGGAGGCGGAGGGGCTGGTGGTGATGGACGACGCCCAATCGATCATCCGTTGCACCAACAAGGTGTACATGGCCGACCTCTTCACTACAAAAGGCATTCCGACACCGCGCACCAAGCTGCTATCCCGCGACAATCCCGCCGCGCTCGCGGCGGCCGTCGAAGAGCTGGGTTTTCCGATGGTGCTGAAAATCCCCGACGGCTCGTTTTCCCGCGGCGTGATCCGGGTCGAAAACCAGGACCAACTCAACACCAGCGCCGCCGAGCTGTTTCGCCAGTCGGCCCTGTTGCTCGCCCAGGAATACCTCTACACCGATTTCGACTGGCGCATCGGCATCCTTAAGGGTAAGCCCCTGTACGCCTGCAAGTACTTCATGGCGCGCAACCACTGGCAGATATACAACCATTCGGCACGGCGTTTCGCCACTGGCAAATTCACCACCATGCCAACCTACGAGGCTCCCAAGCAGGTCATTGCAACGGCGATCAAGGCCGCTGGCCTGATCGGCAACGGCATCTACGGGGTCGATCTGAAACAGACCGGGGATCGGGTGGCGGTCATCGAAGTCAATGACAATCCCAGTATCGAGTCCGGCGTCGAGGACGCCTTTCTCGGCGACGAGCTCTACCGCATCATCCTGCAAGAATTCATCGACCGGGTCGAAGCGCGCAGAAAAGGTTGAGGCCGCTCTGAATACGTCCTTCGACAAGCTCAGGACGAACGGCAAGCTTCCGCTTCCATTCGTGGTGAGCCCTGAGCTTGCCGAAGGGTCGAACCATGAATGGAATCCGGTTGTTCAGGTTATCCTGAAGCTTGCCATCACTCACCGCACTCAGCGCCGTCGTGTTCAAGCTGCCGTCCATACCCCCGCACCAGCCCATCTTTTTCTGCTCTCGACAGCTTCTTGATAGCCCACTCGCGGCGGCCAGCGCTGGCGCGAGTGTCGCACACCTCGCGATACACCAGGGCGACGGGCCGCCGGCCCGCATTGAAATACCGCGCTCCGCGGCCTCCACACTGATGCTCCCGAAACCGCCGCGCCACATCCGTGGTCACCCCGGTGTACAGCGAGCCGTCGCTGGCGGCAATGATGTAGACGAACCACGCCCGCAAGGGCGTAGCCTGAACGGCATCCGGGGTAGTCAGTGCTGATGCCCCTCGGGGCCATGCACATGGCCGTGGGCAAGCTCTTCCGCGGTAGCCTCGCGCACATCCAAAACGGCGATATCAAAGGTCAACGTCATCCCGGCGAAGGGGTGGTTGGTGTCGACATCGACAGAGAATTTGCCTACCTTGACGATGGTCACCTGGCGCTGACCGTCCTTGCCATTCACCACCACCACCGCACCGGGCACCGGCTTTTTTTTCGCCCGCAGATACTTCAGCGGCACGCGCTGGATGCGATCGGGGAAGTGCGGGCCGTAGGGTTCGTCGAGGGTGACATTGATCTCGCCACCGGTCTCAAGTCCCTCCAGCACCTGTTCGAGACTCGGCAGCATGGCGCCACGACCGTGGAGATAAGTCGTTGGCCCGGCGCCCTCGGACGATTCCAGCAGTTTGCCGGCGGCGTCCTGTAAC
>JBPPNE010000098.1:0-4123 GCA_051306415.1 Porticoccaceae bacterium | reverse complement strand
TTTCATTCCTCCTTCAAAGGATATTTGCACACAGACTTACAAACTCGAATAGCTTGTTTCTTGACAGGGACACAACCACAGCGGGATTTCTCGGCGGTTCAGGTATCCAGAGCATGTCACGCACTACATCCACTTCGCCACATTTTGTGCAGTAGCAGTAATAGCGGGCCTCGTGGGAGTGGCGAGAAGAAACATCCCCCCGCCGCGGATCCGGATGATATCAAGACACTGCCACCCAAAAAAGCCGCGGGAGTACACCACAATTGGCTAATAGCTTCAAGCACGGCAGTCCACCCGAGGACACGAACGGCTAATCGACACGAACCTGTGGCCTTAGCTCGAAGTTAGTCCAGGGCATCCGCATCAGCGCCGGTACTCATCTGCCTCGATTATTATTCCGGTATAAAAACGTAACATCCCGCTGCATTACATACATATCACCCGCATCTATACGCTGGCGGCGGTCGCGCCGCCTGGTGTCGCCAGGCTGCGGGCACGGCTCAGGCGTACAACGCGAGGAGTCCCAAAACGTCAAAGGGCTACAACCCGTCGGTTGTAGCCCCAGAAGCTAGCTGCCTAGAAATCAGGCCGAACCCGGCCCCGGGCTACTGCATCCTGAAGCCTTCGTAACCCTTGGCCGCCACTTCGTCACACTTTTGCCGATAAGCGGGGCCACCACCGCCGTACAGTAGGAAGGTACGCTTTTTGCCCGGCGTGTTGGCGCCCATGAACCAAGAGTCGGCTTTGGTCAATAGCGAATCCTTGACCGTGTCGTAGACGTGGTCGGTCCAAGCGTCCTCAGCCGCATGCGTTGTTTCGATGCGCTTGTAGTTGTGGGCCTGCATATATTTGATGCAGTCGGTCACCCATTCCACATTCTGCTCAATGCAACGGGGGATGTTGCAGAAAGTCGCGCCATTGTGGGGGCCGACCAGCATGAACATATTGGGGAAGCCCGTCACCTGCATACCCAGGTAAGTATGCGGACCATCGCTCCAGCGGTCGGACAATGCCTGTCCATCCACGCCGCGGATATCCATGCGCTTGTACCCGCCGGTGACCGCATCAAAGCCGGTGGCGTAGATGATGAAGTCGAGCTCGTATTCCTTGTCGCTGGTCTTGATACCCGTGGGAGTCACGCGCTCGATGGGTGTCTTGCGCAGATCGACCAGCTTGACGTTGTCCTGGTTGTAGGCTTCGTAATACTTGGTCTCCATCGGTACCCGTTTCATGCCAAAGCCGTGATCCTTCGGAATCAGGATGTCCGCAACCGCCGAATCCTTGACGCGCTGACGGATCTTCCGGGCAATGAAATCGGTGATGAGGGCGTTGGCTTTTTTGTCGGTCATGATGTCGTGGAAGTTACCGAGCCAGATGCCAAAGCCGGGTTCGGCGTAAAGTTTTTCGAAAATGGCTTCGCGTTCTTCCGGAGTCACATCGAAGACGGAGCGCATATCGAATTGATGGATAAACCCGCCAAATGACTCGCTGCACTTCTTGAATACTTCGGGATAGCTCGCCTTGAGCGCGGGCTGTTCTGCGTCAGTAATTTTGGAGTTATTCAAGGGCGCGCACCAGTTCGCGTCCAACTGGAACACCGTGAGCTGACCTGCGATCTTGGCCACTTCCTGAATTACCTGCACGCCGGTGGCACCGGTGCCGATAACGCCCACACGCTTGCCGGCAAGATCCACGGGCGTTTTCGGCCAGCGCGCCGTGTGGTGGTACTCGCCCTTGAAGCTGTCGATGCCTTCGATTCTCGGCATCTGGACCGCCGACAGCGGGCCGAGCGCGGTGATCATATAGCGCGCGCGCACTTTTTCACCGCCCTCAATTTCCACTTCCCACTGATTTTCGTCTTGCAGAAATCGGGCTGCAATGACCTTGCTGTTGAACTGGATGTCTTTGCGCAGGTCAAGTTTGTCCGCGACAAAATTGTAATAACGCTCGTTTTCAGCCTGTCCCGAGAAGCGCTCGTGCCAGTTCCATTCCTTGAGAAGTTCATCAGAAAATGAATAGGCATAACTGTAGCTTTCCGAATCGAAGCGCGCGCCGGGATAACGGTTCCAGTACCAGACGCCACCGACACCGTCGCCGGTTTCATAGGCGCGCACCTTGAGACCAAGCTCGCGCAGCCGATAAAGCTGGTACATGCCGGCGATGCCGGCTCCCACAATGATTGCGTCAAACTGTTGGTTGGACATCTCTTGCTCTCCGCCTCCGACTCATTAAAGAATTTCTGTATATACGGGCTAAAGAATTTGCGTAGCGAAAACTTTTTGCCGAGCCCGACAATCCCGAATTACGCAATGATCCGTATAGCCGAAGACTAACCGCCAGCGAAAAGCGGCGTGAAGTAGCGACGGATCGCCATCGACCGCAAGCCAACGCGACCATCCAACCAATCCCATCTGGTCTCGGGAGATCATTCTGATTCTTCTGGCGAATTTGCCGCTTGATTCACATCAAGCTGATGCAGGAAGGATTGCGGTCGAATCCAGATGTATCCCTCGCCCAAGTCACCCCGTCGCCGCCATCCACCGGCAGCGCAGCGCAACTGTTGCGAATGGTTATTCCAAAGCCAGTAAACAGCGGCATGGGCCGCTTGCTGGCCCCCCTAAGCCCGCTTGGTCGGCACGGCAGCGGTGATGGCCGCGGCTACTCTGCGTCTATGGTCACGACCCGTTGTCGCAAGGCGGAGTCTGTTCACCCCAAGGCAAACCCTTCATAATTTTTAGCCGCCACCTCGTCACATTTTTGCCGGTACTTGTCCGCGCCACCCACATACAGCAAGACGGTACGTTTTCTACCCGGCAGATTGGCCCCGGTGAACCAGGAATCCGCCTTGGAAAACAGCGATTTTTTGGCATTGTCATAGACGTGCTCAGTCCAGGCGATCTCGGCCTCGCGGGTCGCTTCGATGCGCTGATAATCGTGGTCCTTCATGTACTTCAGGCAGTCCGCCACCCACTCCACGTTCTGCTCGCTGCAGCGGGGGATGTTGCACAGGGTGGCGCCATTATGGGGGCCCACCAGCATGAACATGTTGGGAAACCCGGTGACCTGCAGGCCCAGATAGGTTTCCGGACCGCCCTCCCACTTGTCGGCCAGCGCCTGCCCGTCCTTGCCACGGATATCGATTCGCCTGAACGCGCCGGTGACCGCGTCAAAACCAGTGGCGTAGACCAGGATATCGAGATCATATTCCTTGTCGCTGGTCTTCACGCCCTTGGGGGTGATGCGCTCGATGGAGGTGCTGCGAAGATCGACCAAGGTAACATTGTCCTGGTTGTAGGCCTCGTAGTATCCAGTTTCCAATGGCACCCGCTTCATGCCAAAGCCGTGATCCTTGGGAATCAGAATATCGGCAACCTTGGGATCCTTCACCCGCTCGCGAATCTTGCGGGCAATGAAATCGGTGATGATGGCATTGGCTTTCTCATCGGTCACGGTGTCGCGGAAATTCGACAACCAGATGCCGAAGCCGGGCTCGCCATAGAGCTTCTCAAACAGGGCTTCGCGTTCCTCCACAGTAGCGTCGAAAACCGACCGGCGGTCAAACTGGTGGATAAAACCGGACATGGTTGCCCGGCATCGGCTGAAAAATTCCGGATAGCGTGCCTTCAGGGCCGCCTGCTCTGCGTCGGCAATCTTCGAATTGTGCAGGGGCGCGCACCAGTTGGCGTCCAGCTGAAAAACCGTGAGGTGACCCGCCGTCTTCGCCACTTCCTGAATGACCTGCACGCCGGTGGCACCGGTGCCGATCACGCCGACCCGCTTGCCCTTGAAATCGATGGGTTCCTTGGGCCAGCGCGCGGTATGGCAATACTGGCCCTGAAAGCTCTCGATGCCTTCGATGCGCGGCATCTGGTACGCCGACAGGATGCCGATCGCGGTGATCAAAAACCGCGCGCGCACCCGCTCGCCGCCTTCGATTTCCACTTCCCACAGATTCTCCGCCGGTAGAAACTTGGCGGCTGTCACCGTGCTGTTGAACTGAATATCCTTGCGCAAATCGAGCTTGTCGGCGACGAAATTGAAGTAGCGCTCGTTTTCCGGCTGACCGGCGAAGTGCTCGCTCCAGTTCCACTCCTTGAGAATCTCCTCGGAAAAGGAATACGCA
>JBPPNE010000097.1:0-2820 GCA_051306415.1 Porticoccaceae bacterium | reverse complement strand
GGGTTCCCGCGTTTGTGAGCGGGATTCGCGAGAAGGACCAGTCCAGCACGCTGACCACTCCCCCGTGTTCCAGAGGGACTCGCGCGGCATCGCTGGCGAAGCCGTGCTTCGCCTCAGCCCACTCAATCGAGCGGACTGACCACTCCGTGCCCACCTTTGTTCAGCACGTGGGTGTAGATCATGGTGGTTTCGACGTGAGCGTGGCCCAGCAGTTCCTGGATGGTGCGGATATCCTGCCCTCGCTCCAGCAGGTGCGTCGCGAAGGAATGGCGCAACGTATGGGGCGTGGCAGGCTTGGCGATGCCGACTTCGCGCACCGCACTTTTCATCGCGCGCTGAAGCACTTTTTCATCGGCGTGATGGCGCCGCACCACACCGGAGCGCGGATCGACCGCCCGCTTGGTGGAGGGAAACAGATACTGCCAGGCCCACTCCTGTCCGGCGTTCGGGTATTTGCGATCCAGTGCGTAAGGCAGATAAACCTGCCCGAAACCGTCGGCAATATCCTGTCGGTGCAACACCCGCACCTTCACCAGATGCTCACGCAAAGGCTCTACTAGGGAACGCGGCAACATCGTCACCCGATCCTTGTCGCCCTTGCCATCGCGCACCAGAATCTGCATCTGGCCGAAATCCACATCCTTCACCCGCAGCCGCACGCACTCCATCAACCGCAGCCCGCTGCCGTACAACAGCCGCAACATGAGGCCGGATGTCCCCGACACCCTCGTCAGCACCGCCTGCACCTCGGCCACCGTCAACACCACCGGCAAGCGCTTGCCTTGGCGCGCCGACGCGATGTCCGTTAGCCAGGGCAGATCGACTCCGAGCACCTCCCGGTAGAGAAACAGCAGCGCGCTCTTCGCCTGGTTCTGCGTCGAAGCTGACACCTTGCCGGCCACCGCAAGATGGGTCAGAAAGGCCTCGATCTCGGCCGCGCGCATATCGCGCGGGTGGCGCTTGGCATGGAACAGGACAAACCGCCGCACCCAATCGACGTAGGTGTCCTCGGTGCGAATGCTGTAATTCAACCGGCGAATACGGGCGCGCACTTCATCCAGCAGCATCGGTTTGGCTGCTGCGCCAGCGGTGTGATCGACAGGTGTTTTAGGGTGCTTTACAACGTTTGACATGACCGAGAACCTTTGTGTAATCTCGCTCTGTCAAATATTAGGCACCCACGAGGTGCAATACAAGACGCCTTTTGGGGTGTCTAATTATAGTTAGACGCGCGTGCAAAGCTGTAAAAAGCAGGAGTGCTCGGCGTGGTCAACACCGTCCGTGCAACGTCACCGCCCGCGCCATCCCGCACAATGCGTTTGCACCCGCGCGGGTCGGGTTCAGCACATAAAGCCGAATCCGGTGCGCCGCACTGGGTGCAAGCCGCAGGCAGCTTCCCAGCCCCAGGCGTGCCGCTGGCAACCGGCCTGCTTTGCATCTGCGGGTTCAAGCCATTCCAGTTCAAACCGAGTGCCGGTCTAACATCGCGGTCAAGGGGGACGCGCCGCGACGTTGCACGTTTCAAGTATGCTGGTTTGGGCGCGCATCGTGGCTTCGCTCAACCTCGGCGCGCGGCGCGCCCCTTACCTTTGCGTTGAGCGTCATGAACATGCGGCATCTCAGAATCCTCGTCCTTTTAATCTCATGCCTTCCTATCGGTGTGTCAGCGGCCACCTTCACCGTCCTTTGTGATAACTCGTTTGAGGCTGCCGAGCAAGCTTGCAGTATTCAGTTGAGTGGCCGAATTCAACAAGGCGACGCCGCTCGCTTACGTGCTGTACTCCAACAAGACCTCCTAGAAGGTTGGCGCTATGGCTCACTACTTCTTGACTCTCAAGGAGGAAGTGTTAACGCGGCATTGGAGGTAGCAGACCTCGTGCGAAAGGCCTTGCTAGACACGACGACGTTCAGACCACCAAAGGACGCTACTTCTCGGAAGCCTCGGGACAAGACCTACAAAGTCAGAAGGAAATGCATAAGTGCTTGCTTTCTGATCTGGGTTGCCGGAGCGGATCGAAATGCATTTACCTATTCGCTCACGCCAACTGAAACCTCGGACATAGGCCTTCATCGCCCTTACCTCGACCGCTCCACTTATAAGAGCTCGCCCGAAAGAGTTGCCGAGGCACAGCAGCAGGTCATGCTTGCAACAAGCGAATTCCTCAAGCGAGAACAAGTTCCCCAAGCACTTATCGAGAAGATGCTTCAACGTGCATCAACACAGGTCTATTGGCTTACCGACGAAGACCCCGGCATCACAGGGCTATCACCCTGGTTTGAAGAAATGATGATCGCCCGTTGTGGCTATGACCCAACCTACGATCGTGAGTCGTTAGCATGGGTCTACAAAGAGATTGACGACGATTCGAGACGACAACTTGCCACTGGAAAGAAGAAGCTGGTACCTACGGATCTGGGGCCGAGATACGCCAAATACATCGAGTGGCGCCAGAGGTACAACACGTGCCAGTACGAAGTGCGCAAATCAGCTCAAGCAGCTCTCCGCCAATGACGCCCAACCCTTCCATCGAGAGGACATACCCCGGCAAGCCGGGTCATGCCTCTCATGTCAAACGTTCGCGCGCGCTCGCACCCCTCTGCGCTACGTTACGCACCCGGGGCCGGTGCATGGGTAAGTGATCCCATGACCGCCGGGTGCATAACTCCGCGTCGGTTGAAGGTGGCGAGAGAGCGCGAACGGAGCGCGAGTGGCTGAACGGGGTTTCTCGGGCGCGAGCGCCCTCGAACCCCTCGTTCGAGCGGACACCGCTACACGGCTGCGCCCGCTTGGACCCTCGGGCACTATGTACCCTCAGGCCC
>JBPPNE010000096.1:0-15654 GCA_051306415.1 Porticoccaceae bacterium | reverse complement strand
CCGCGGGGAGCGACGCTGGAGGAAGATACCGCGCAGGCGGCTGCCCTGCGCAACAGCGCGAAGGACCGCGCGGAAAACCTGATGATCGTCGATCTGCTGCGCAATGATCTCGGCAAGACCTGCATCCCGGGCTCTATCGAGGTGCCGGAGCTGTACCAGCTCGAAAGCTTCGCCAACGTCCATCACCTCGTCAGCACCGTGACCGGTACCCTTGCGCCAGAGACCTCTATCCTGGATGTACTCGCGGGATGCTTTCCCGGTGGCTCCGTCACCGGCGCGCCCAAGCGGCGGGCAATGGCCATCATCGATGAGTTGGAAGCGGTGCGGCGATCCGTCTATTGCGGCAGCATCGGCTACGTCAGCGCCTGCGGGCGCATGGATATGAACATCGCCATCCGCACGCTGGTCGCCGCGGGCGATCAACTACATTGCTGGGGCGGCGGCGGCATCGTCGCCGACTCGGTGGCCGAGGACGAGTATCGGGAGACCCTGGCCAAGGTTGGCCTGCTGATGGACACCTTGGCCGGGTTGACGCGACACCCGCTGGCAAAACCGGGAAAGTGCTGAATCACCCTACAGTTCGAGCTTGTCGAAGGGTCTTGTCCGCCGGGCTTCGACGGGCTCAGCCCGAACCGCTGCAGACTGTTGGCGAGCCGAATCAGCTAGAACCTGTCCAAAAACCTGCTGCGCTCGGCATTTTGAGCGGATTCCAGGCACCGGCTACCGCAAAATGTGGGCTACAGGACGAGGTCGCGATCGCTCGCGGCGATAAAGGCGCGCTGGAGATCGGCAAAGGTGTGCACGGCGGGGAATTGCGGGAACTCGGCAATCACGTTGGCGGGGGCGCGGAACAGAATGCCGGCATCCGCCTCGGCCAGCATCGTGGTGTCGTTGTAGGAGTCGCCCGCCGCGATCACCCGGTAGTACAGGCTCTTGAACCCGAGCACCGCCTGACGCTTGGCGTTCGCCTGGCGCAGCCGGTAGTTGACCACACGACCACGGTCGTCCAACTCCAGGCGGTGACACAGCAGGGTCGGAAAACCGAGCTGGCGCATCAGTGGCTGGGAGAACTCGTAAAACGTGTCCGACAGAATCACCACCTGAAAGCGCTCACGCAGCCAGTCGACAAACTCGACCGCGCCCTCTACCGGCGCCAGCGTGGCGATCACCTGCTGGACTTCCCGCAGGCCCAGATTATGGCGGTCGAGGATCGCCAGGCGCTGGCGCATCAGCACATCGTAATCGGGGATGTCGCGGGTGGTGGCGCGCAGTTCATCGATCCCGGTTTTCTCGGCGAAGGCGATCCAGATTTCCGGAACCAGCACGCCTTCCAGGTCGAGACAAGCGATTTCCATGGCGCACCCCCACAGCACGGATTAGTGAATACCAGCGACGCAAAAAAAGCGGCGCTACTCTAACCTCTCCTCCGGGGCCGCGCAAACCGGAGGCTCGCGGAATAGCCCTGCCGCTAGCGGATGACAGTTATAAATCTATAGCCTCTTAATCTTTTTCCGGGCAAATTGCCTTTGCTATAGTGCCGCCCTCGCCCTCTCTTGCCACCCACAGCGCTGCCACCCACAGCATTACCACCCACAGCGGATCCCCACCATGGCGCAAAAACTGATTGATGTCGTCGATCTGGAATCAACTCTCGCGAGCCAATCGCCGCAGGCGATTCTCGGCTATGCGCTGACCGAATTTGATCGCATCGCGATCTCCTTCAGTGGTGCCGAGGATGTCGTACTGGTGGACATGGCCCACAAAATCCGCAAGGACATTCAGGTTTTCTGCCTCGATACCGGTCGCCTGCACCCGGAAACCTACCGTTTCATCGAAGCCGTGCGCGATCACTACGCTATCTCCATCGAACTGATGGCCCCGGAAGCCGAGGCATTGCAAAGTTTCGTCAAGGCGAAAGGCCTGTTCAGTTTTTATCAGGACGACCACAAGGAATGCTGCGGTGTGCGCAAAATCGCGCCGCTGCGCCGCAAATTGCTGCAAGTCGATGCCTGGATCACTGGGCAGCGCAAGGATCAGAGCCCCAACACGCGCGCCGAAATTCCCGTCATCCAGCACGACGCCGGCTTCGCGCGCGGCGGCGAGACCCTCACCAAATTCAACCCGCTGGCCAACTGGTCCTCGGCGCAGGTGTGGGCTTATATCCGCGACAACGGCGTGCCCTACAATGAACTCCACGACCGGGGTTATATCAGTATCGGTTGCGAACCCTGCACCCGCCCGGTGGGTCCGGGCCAGCACGAACGCGAAGGTCGCTGGTGGTGGGAGGAAGCCACCAAGAAGGAGTGCGGACTGCACGCGGTCAATATCGAAATTTGAGCGTCTTGCTTTGATGTAACGACCGAGGTGACGAAGCCACCGCCCGATCAACTCAATATTCGGGCAACGCCAGCGACGCAAACAGCTCGTCCAACTCATCGCCGGAGCCGAGGGAGCAGGCTTTGTCCACCAGCTCCCGGGTCAGGTGGGGGGCAAAGCCCTGAATGAAATCGTACATGAAGCCGCGCAAATAGGTGCCGCGCCGGAAACCGATGCGGGTGATGCTGGATTTGAACAGGTGTTTGGCTTCGAGGGTGACCAGATCG
Organism: Porticoccaceae bacterium; assembly: GCA_051306415.1. GTDB lineage: Bacteria > Pseudomonadota > Gammaproteobacteria > Pseudomonadales > Porticoccaceae > CBDDRG01. Next base: position 13,051 of record JBPPNE010000096.1, on the reverse strand, counting down.
CTGTCCGCCTCCGGCTCGTAGGCCATGTGCGCGATGATGCCAATACCCAGACCCAGGCGAACATAGGTCTTGATCACGTCTGCATCCGTTGCGGTGAACACCACCCGGGGCTCCAACCCCTTTTCGCGAAACGCCTCGTCGAGCTTTGAGCGTCCGGTGAACCCGAACACATAGGTCACGATCGGATATTGGGCGACGTCCTCCAGCGTCAGCGGCGACGCCTCGCACAGCGGGTGGCCGCGGGGCACGACGATGCAACGGTTCCAGCGGTAACAGGGCATCATCAGCAGATTGTTGAACAACTCCATCGCCTCGGTGGCAATCGCGAAATCAACGCTGCCATCCGCCGCCAGTTCGGCAATCTGCATCGGGTTGCCCTGGTGCATGTGCAGCGATACTTCGGGATACTTGGCGATGAACGCCTTGATAACACTGGGCAACGCATAGCGCGCCTGGGTGTGGGTCGTCGCAATGGACAGACTGCCCTTGTCCGGCGAGCGGTACTCCTGACACAGGCGCTTGATGCTTTCGACCTTGCCGAGAATTTCGCCGGCAATCGCCAGCACCATTTCGCCGCCGGGCGTTACCCGCGTCAGATGCTTGCCGCTGCGAGTGAAGATCTCGACCCCCAGCTCATCCTCCAGCAGGCGAATCTGCTTGCTGATACCCGGCTGGGAGGTGTACAGACTCTGCGCCGTCGCCGACACATTGAGATCGTGGTGCGCCACCTCCCAGATATAACGCAACTGCTGTAGCTTCATCTTGGCAAGTCTCCGCTAACAATCGTATAAAAATATAAGTAATTATTCCTTTGAAGAATAGATTACCGACACTAAAGTTGCCAGCGAATTAGTTACCCGCACATTAGCTGTCTGATCCAATGAAGTTCTGCCGATGGTAGCCGCACCTTGACCGACATCCTGCTCTACATTCTCGCCGGCGCTGGCGTTGGCCTTGCGATCGGGATGACCGGAGTTGGTGGTGGTTCGCTGATGACGCCGTTACTGATCCTGTTTGGCTTTCCCTACAACGTCGCGATCGGCACCGACCTGTTGTATGCGTCCATCACCAAAATGGGTGCCGCGATCACGCATACACGGCGAAAAACAGTCGATTGGACAATCGTCGTGCTCCTCGCCGCTGGCAGCATTCCGGCCTCTTTGCTGACCAGCCTCACCCTGCATACTATTTTCACCAACGCGGACGAGTACAAGGGCATTCTGACCACCAGCCTGGGTATCATGTTGATACTGACGGCGTTGGTCCTCCTGCTGAAGCGGTTTCTGCGCCCCAACGGCGAGCGCCCGGAAAGCCGCTGGAGCCAATACTGCAACGCCAACGCCAAACCCATCACCTTTGTCGCTGGCGTGTTTCTCGGTATCTTCGTCACCCTGTCATCGGTGGGAGCGGGAGCACTTTGCGCGGCGCTCTTGATGACGCTGTATTCACGCCTCCCCGCGCTCCAAGTGGTGGGTACGGACATCGCGCACGCGGTACCGCTGACACTGATCGCCGGACTCGGCCACCTGTTGCTGCTCGGCAACGTCGATTTCAAACTGCTCACCTGCCTGCTCGCGGGCTCGCTGCCCGCCATCCACATCGGCACCCGCCTGGCCACCGCAATACCCCATCAGGTGCTGCAACCGGTGCTCGCCACCATTTTGCTGACGCTGGGCATTCGCTTCGCCTGGCCTTGAGAAAATGCCTCTGCGAGTAGCTTGCCACTGATATCCCAGAGAGACGAATCCACCAGCGCTTTGAGGCACAGCTAACTTTCGTTAGCCACCCCATGCGGCACATGGCCAGTGGCGACGTGTGGACTGGCAGACTCGCAATGCTGCTGCTGGTCATCAAAAAAGACATCGGCGCCATAGGCGCGCAGAAACTCGCCCTTGCTCAGACCACCGAGAAACAGGGATTCGTCGATGCGGATCTTCCACTCGCGCAGGGTGCGCACGACGCGCTCATGGGCGGGCGCCGAGCGCGCGGTGACCAGTGCCGTACGGATAGGTCCAGTATCGGGGGGAAACTCGGCCTGCAAGCTATGCAGCGCCTGCAGGAAGCTCTTGAATGGGCCGCCGCTCAATGGTGTCTTGGCGGCCTCCTTCTCGCTGCGCGAAAATTCCTGCAAACCCTTTTCCTTGTACACCCGCTCGGCTTCGTCGGAAAACAGCACCGCATCGCCATCGAAGGCAAAGCGCACTTCATCGGGCGACGACTGGGTGTTCGCCGAGGGCAGCAGCGTCGCCGCGGCAACGCCGTTCTTGAGGGCGTTGCGGACATCCTCGGCATGGGTGGACAAAAACAGATGGCAGCCGAAGGCATTGACGTAGCGGTAGGGGCTGGTGCCACCGCAAAAGGCGGCACGGGTGATGTTGAGGCCGTGGTGTTCGATGGAGTTGAAAATGCGCAGCCCGGTGTCGGCCGTATTGCGCGACAGCAAGATCACTTCGACGCGGGGGTCGCCGCCCAGCTTGTCATTGATGCGCAGGAGTTTCTGCACCAGCGGAAAGGCATCACCGGGCGCGAGCACCTCGTCCTCGTGATCGATTTGATAGCGGGCATAGGCTTCGAGCCCGGTGTTCTGGTAGACCTCGTGACTTGCGGTCAAGTCGAACAGCACCCGGGAAGAAATCGCAATAATCAGCTTGTCGCCGAAATTGGTGGTCAACGAAATTTTCCTTTATCGACTGCAATCCGGTTTCCACCATACCCCAGAGCCGGCACCTGCAACAACCGCCGTTGCATGCCGCTTCAGCCGAGTGCGAGCTGACTGCGCTGGGCGAACAGGCCGAAGATACCGCCGGTGTGGACAAAGACAATATCCGCCATGTCGCGAAAACTACCGCGGCGGATTTCCTCCATCAGGCCGTGGAAACCTTTGCCCGTATAGACCGGATCGAGGATCAAGCCCTCCACCCTGGCGAGGGTTTTGATGGTGGCGAAGACCGCCGCGGTCGCCTGACCGTAGCCGGGGCCGATGTACTGGTCGTTGACCTCGATAGCAAGCTGATCGATGTCGATATCGATGCCGTAGTGCTGTTGCCAGTGGACGAGATCGGCGCGCACCTTGCGCTCGAACCAGGCGGCGTCATCGCACACCGCGATGCCGATCACGCGGGCGCCGAGGCAATGCAGATGGGCGCCCGCCGTCAACCCCGCCTGGGTACCGCCGGAACCGGTGGCATGAACAATCGCCCCAGGTGCGATGCCAACACGGTCAAAATCGGCGCGGAGCTCCTCCGCGCAGCGGACATAGCCCCAGACCCCGTGGCCATCGCTGGCACCGGTCGGAATCGGATAGGGCTTGCGGCCGGTATCAAGGTAGTGATCGATCCAATGCTGGAACAGCGCCGGCAATCGGCGCTGGAAGTCGTCGCGGAGATAGATCGAGACCTCGGCGCCGGCGAGATAGTCGAGGAGCAGGTTGCCATCGGGCAGCGCGCTCTGCTCGCCTTCGTCGCGCAGGATAAGATGCACCTTGAGGCCGAGCTGGGCACCGAGAATGGCGGTGGCGCGGCAGTGATTGGATTGGATGCCACCACAGGTAATCAGCGTATCGGCACCCTCGCCAAGCACGCGGGCGAGGGTGAATTCGAGCTTGCGGATTTTGTTGCCGCTGGCGGCACAGCCGGTCAGATCATCGCGCTTGACCCAGATGCGCGGGCCGCCAAGTTCCGCACTCAGGCGCTCCAGCGGTTGCAGCGGCGTCGGCAACTGCGCCAGCGAGAGCCGTTCGGGATACGCGACCATGTCGATCAGATCGCCCCGCCTGGTGCAGATCAACCCGCCCGTCAGATTGCCTTGATCGTGCCCTTGGGCAGCACCGCATGCACCGCCGAGCGCTGAAATTTGAGCTCCATCTTGTCGGAGACCTCCAGCACCAGGTAGTCACCGTCGATCTTGGCAATCTTGCCGAGGATGCCGCTGGTGGTGACCACTTCGTCACCCTTGGCCAGGTTCGTCACCAACGTCTGGTGCTCTTTCTGGCGCTTGCGCTGGGGCCGGATCACCAGCAGGTACATGAACAGGAACAGCCCGCCGAACATCAGCACGGTGATCATCGGGTTGGGTTGACCGGGCGTAGCCGGGTCGGCGGCGAGGGCGGACGGAAGCGAAAAAGACATCGAGCTACTCCAGTAATCGGTTGATGGCGACGCCGACGTGACGCCGTGTTATTTCAGATACACCGCTTTATTTCAGATGCTGGGTGATCCAGGCGCGGACATCGTCGTGGTGGGTCTTGGTGTTGACTTTATCCATGACATATTTGAGGCGACCGTCTTTGGCAATGATGAACGTGGTGCGCAGCAGGCCCATGTACTCTTTGCCCATGAACTTCTTGAGTCCCCAGACGCCGTATTTCTGCGCCACGGCATGATCTTCGTCGGCGAGCAGATCGAAGTCGAGATGATCCCTGGCGGCAAACTTCTGCAGGCGAGCCACCGGGTCCGGGCTGACGCCCAGCACCACCGTGCCGAGATCCGCAAAGGCAGCGCGATGGTCGCGGATGGCGCAGGCCTGCACGCTACATCCAGGTGTCATCGCCTTCGGATAGAAATACAGCACAATGTGCTGATGGCCGCGAAAATCCTTCAGGCTGACCGCTTCGCCGCGCTGATTTAACAGCGTAAAAGCAGGCGCCAAGTTGCCTATTTTCGGGTATTCCATCTCTATTGTCCTCTCAGTTAGCGACTGCCCTGGCCAGTTCGGCGTGGGCCGGTATCAGGGCAGCAAATGCGTGACGGCGTCCCGCTCCTCGATAAGCTCCTGCTCGGTGGCCTGCATCCGCGCCCGTGAGAAGGTGTTGACGTCGAGGCCCTGGACGATCTCCCATTCACCGTTGTTGCAGCGGCAGGGGAAGGAATAGATCAGCCCCTCGGCGATGCCGTAACTGCCATCGCTGAACACGCTCATGCTAGTCCAGTCGCCGGCAGCAGTGCCCGTGGCCCAGGTCCGCATGTGGCCAATCGCGGCATTGGCCGCCGACGCCGCGCTGGACGCACCGCGCGCATTGATGATCGCAGCGCCACGCTGCTGTACCGTGGGGATAAACTCGCCCTCGTACCAGCTCTGTTCGACCAGCTCCATGGCGGCCTTGCCCGCCACCTTGGCGTGGTGGATATCCGGGTACTGGGTCGCCGAGTGATTGCCCCAGACCGTCATGTTGGTGACATCGTTGACGGTCTTGCCGGCTTTCTGCGCGAGCTGGCTCAGCGCGCGGTTGTGATCGAGCCGGGTCATCGCGGTGAACTGGCGGGGATTGATATCCGGCGCATTGCGCTGCGCGATCAGCGCATTGGTGTTGGCTGGATTGCCGACCACCAGCACGCGGATACCGCGCTTGGCGTTGTCGTTGATAGCCTTGCCCTGCACCGAGAAAATCGCCGCATTGGCTTCGAGCAGATCCTTGCGCTCCATGCCCGGCCCGCGCGGGCGCGCGCCCACCAGCAGCGCATAGTCGACATCCTTGAACGCGACGTTGGCATCGTCGGTCGGCACCATGCCGGCCAGCAGTGGAAACGCGCAGTCGTCGAGCTCCATTGCAACGCCCTGCAGGGCCTTCAGCGCCGGGGTGATTTCGAGCATGTGCAGAATCACCTGCTGATCCGGGCCGAGCATTTCGCCGGCGGCAATGCGGAACAGCAGGGAATAGCTGATCTGGCCAGCGGCCCCGGTCACGGCAACGCGTACAGGTGCTTTCACAGTGTCTCTCCGTGGTAATAGCTGAGGAAGGAAGATAAGGCGCGGCCGCGATTATACGGCCCCAACCGCGGCTTGCCCATCACCGCCGGCGTTCGAACGGCGCTGACTTATTTGATCAAGCCGGTGACGGCAGGGCGACGATCCTAGCCGACTAGCTCGCGGTAGCGATGCAGCAAATCCTGATAAAGCTGGTGCTGAAAGGTCGGGTTGGCGCCGTCAAGAGCGGCGGCGATTTCCACCAGATGCTCGTTGTCCTCCCGTCCATCCCAGAGTTTTTGATAACCGCCGTCCTGGTAACCCTGATCCTGGCGCAAGCGATTGAGGACATTTTTGCCGACATAGCGCAGATACAGCTCATCAAAATCGAGTCCAGCGCCCGCCAGCAATGGGGCGAAAGCGGCGACATCGAAATCCCGCGTGCCCAGCACCTGGTGCGCGAACTGCTCCACCTCAGCGCGAAAGTCTTCACTCGGTCGCGGCGCGGCGAGCTGCGCGCCCACCTCGGCGATGAGCTGGTCTCGCGGCAGATCGCGCAGTAACAGCAGGCTGAGGCCAAAGTGCCAGATATCCACCAGCTCCAGCTTCACCTGCTCGATATCCGGGTTCTGTTGCTTCCACCACTTCCAGCCGTAGTGATCGAGCAACTCGGCGCATTCCACCCAGATTGCCCGATACCACTCAAAGCCACGCTCGGTCCAGTTGGGATCGACCTTGCGGTTGATGGCATCCTGCAGGTCGAGCATGATCGCAAGTCGCTGTCGCACTGATCCCCCAGAGCGTCGCGCTACGCGCGGACGAACATATTGCTGTGCTTCTCGATGCCGATGATCGTGCTCGGGCCGTGGCCAGTAATCACGGTGGCGTCTTCATCGAGACTGTAGAGACGCTCGCGGATCGATTTGACGATCAAATCAAAACTGCCGCCGGGAAAATCGGTGCGCCCGATACTGCCCTGGAACAGGGTATCCCCCGCCACCAGCACCTTCATATCCTCAAACCAGAAGCTGGTCGAACCCGGCGTGTGGCCGGGCGTGTGGATCACCACGCCGCCACAGCAGCTCAGATCCTGGCCGTCTTCCAGATAGCGATCCGGATCGGGCAACGGCTTAAAAGGAATGCCAAAACTCGCGCACTGGCGCTCGACCGCATCCCACAGGAACTGGTCGCCCTTGTGCAGGTAAATGGGCGCACCGGTGGCTTTCTGGACCTCACCCGCCGCCAGGATGTGATCCAGGTGGGCATGGGTGTGAACGATGGCGATAACCATGAGATCGTGCTCAGCGATCAGTTGCAGAATCACGTCAGCGTCGCCACCGGGATCAATGACCAGCGTCTGCCGGGTGAGAGGGTCAGCGATAATCGAGCAGTTGCACTGCAGCGGACCCACCGGAAAGCTACGGATGAAGGGGCTATCGAGGGCGCTCATGGCTTGGTCCTCACTGGCGAGAAGCAGGCGATATTAGCACAGGCTCTTGGGCTAGATTGCCGGCATACTCCCAGGGAGTACATGAGTCGAGCCCATAGCTCAAGGAGCTCAACGGAGCGCGAGTTGAGCAGTATCCCAGTGGGAGCGGATATCAGATCAACGGCGGCAAGACGTCACGGCGGCGGCGCCGACCAGAACCAAACCCATCACGCCATCGTGCGAATGGCCGTGCGGAAGCGCGCGAGGGCGAGAGTAAACAGCGCGACACCGATCAGTAGCAGCGCGAGAAAATGTGGCCAAACCACCGAAAATCCGGCGCCGCGGTAGAGGATTGCCTGGGCGAGCATCACGAACTGGGTGGTGGGCGCGGCGAACATGGCGATCTGCACCAGTTCCGGCATGCTTTCGCGCGGCGTCACGCTGCCGGAGAGCATCTGCAGCGGCAACAGCACCAGAATCATCAGCAGACCGAACTGCGGCATCGAGCGCGCCAGCGTGCCCATGAAAATACCCATTGAGGTGGCGGCAAACAGGTGCATGCCGGCACCGACCAGAAACAAAGCGACGGAGCCCTCAATGGGCACTGCCAGTACCCCCCGCACCACCAAGGTAAGCGCTAGGGCGGTGGCGGTCAGCACCACCAGCCCCATCGACCACACCTTGGCGGCCATGATTTAGAACGGCGTCACCGGCATCACCAGCAAGTGCTCAAAGGTGCCGTGCTCGCGCTCGCGAATCAACGCCGCGCCGGTGAGCACGACGGAGAGCATAGTGACGTTGTTGATGATCTCCATCACGCTCCCGAACCAGGATTTGTTCAGCTCCGGGTTGAAGCGCGCGCAGTTCAAGCGCCACCGGTGGCCGCGGATCCACGCGGTGGTGGGCGAGAAACTCCGCCACTTCCGCCGCAACCATGGTCTGGACGTAGCCGCTGCCGGCGAACGCCTGGCTCATGCGCGTCGCATCGACATTGAGCTGGATGGCCGGACTGCGCCCGGCGAGCAGATCACGCTGAAAGTCGGGCGGAATGTCGAGGGCGAACATGTAGTCACCGGCATCCATGCCGATGTCCATTTGCGGCGGGCTGATGAGTGCTGGCGGCACGAAATGGGGCAGATAAAAGGCGCCGATGATCCTCGCTGACAGCGGCGAGCCATCTTCGTCCACGATGGCAATGGGCGCCCGGTTGAGGGTTTCCGGCATCACTGTCGCCGCCGTATAGATCCAGAACGTGAACGCGTAGACGATCAGCACCAGCATCACCGGATCGCGGGCCAGGCTGCGCAGCTCCTTGATCCCCAGGTGGAGGGTATTGCCCGCGTGCATCGCTAATGTTCCTGTTTCCGGGTCAGCAGCACGCCCAGACCGATCAGTACCGGAATCGCGAGCAGCAGAGGCATGAAAGACGGGTACAGGTCGGCAAGACCCAGGGCCTTGGAGAAAGTACCGCGGGTGATGGTGAGGAAATGGGTAGCTGGGTAGACGCGCCCGATCAGCGCGCCCGGACCCGCCAGCGACGACACCGGATCGATCATGCCGGAAAACTGCACGATGGGCTGGATGGAGAGCACGGCGGTGCCGAAGATGGCTGCAATCTGACTGCGCGCGAAGGTGGAAACCAACAGCCCCACGGCGGTGGACGCCGTCACATAGAGGAGGGCGGCGAGAGCGAGTGTCGGCAGGCTGCCGGTCATGGGTACGCGAAACACGATCACCGCGAGCAGCCACAACAGGGCAAAGTTGACCATTGCAAGTACGATATAGGGCAGCTGCTTCCCGAGCAGGAATTCGAACCGGGTGACCGGGGTGACATAGAGATTGACGATCGAGCCCAGTTCTTTCTCACGCACCACGCTGAGCGCGGCGAGCATCGCCGGGATCAGCATCAGCAGCAGCGGGATCACCGCCGGCACCATGGCCACCAGACTTTTGACATGCGGATTGTAGCGAAAGCGCGTCTCGATATTGACCAGGCCGAGATTCGGCCGCTCGCCCAGATGGCGGGCAGCCATGTCGGCGAGCCACTGGGCGTGCATGCCGCGCACATAACCCTGTACGGTCTCGCCCCGCTGCGGCATCGCGCCGTCGATCCAGGCGCCGATTTCGACCGCTGTGCCGCGGGCGAGATCGCGGGCAAAACCCGGGGGTATTTCCACCGCCAGACTGATCTCGCCGGTGCGCATGCGGCGATCCAGCTCGGCGTAATCGGCGATGGGCGGGCATTCGATGAAATAGCGCGAACCGGCAATGTTGAGCGCATAGTCGCGGCTGGTCGTGGTCTGATCGCGATCGAGTACGGCAAAGGTGAGATTCTCGACATCGAGGCTGATGCCGTAGCCCATGACCAGCATCAAAATCAGGCTGCCCACCAGGGCCAGCGTCAACCGGATCGGATCGCGGCGTAATTCGAGCGCTTCGCGCCAGCTATAGCTCAGCATGCGGCGCAGATCGAAGCGGCGACGCTTGCGCGGCGGAGCCGGGGCCGGCGCGGTTAGGGGCGTCAGCGGCACCGCCGCTGGCTGTGATTCCTCCTCCTCCTCCTCATCATCACCAGCAGCGGCCGCCTTGAGATAGCGGATGAAAACCTCTTCGAGATTTTTCGCCCCGCCCGCGGCCACCAGTGCGGCGAGCGCGTCACTGACCAACACGCGGCCGGCGTGCATCAGCGAGATGCGGTCGAAGCGCTCGGCCTCATTCATGAAGTGCGTGGAAATAAAGATTGTCACCCCGTCGTTGCGGGCGAGATCGATCATGATTCGCCAGAACGCATCGCGGGCGATGGGGTCAACCCCCGAGGTCGGTTCATCGGGAATCAGCATCTCGGGTTGGTGAATCATCGCCACCGCCAATGACAGGCGCTGGCGCTGGCCCAGCGGCACGTTGTTGGGCAGCGCGGCCATCACCGCCACCAGGTCGAAACGCTGGGCCATGGCGTCGACGCGACTCTCGACCTGTTCCCCTGCCACACCGAAGAGCCTGGCGTGCAGCCGCAGATTCTGGCGCACGCTCAACTCCGAATAGAGCGAGAACCCCTGCGACAGATAGCCGACGCGGCGCCGGGTATCGATATCCCGCGGGTTGATCGGCTGGCCGAACAGCCACGCCTGCCGTTCGCTGGCCGGCAACAGGCGGTCAGCATTTTCATCGTCGTGGTCTTGCCGCAGCCGTTGGAGCCGATAAAACCGAAGATTTCACCGCGGGCAATACGGAAACTGACGTGATCGACGGCGACAAAGTCGCCAAAGCGCACCGTCAAATCCTTCGCCTCAATAGCGGCGGCGCCATCGCCATCCGGCTGCCGCGGCGGAATCACCACCGGCTGGTGATCGCGCCGGCGCGCTGCGGGCAATAGTGTAATAAACGCCTAGTCCAACCTCTCACTGCCGGTTTGATCGAGCAATTGTTGTGGCGTGCCGCTCGCCAGCACGCGCCCGGCGTCCATCGCCACCAGCCAGTCGAAGCGCGCCGCCTCCTCCATGTAGGCGGTCGCCCCCAGCACGCTCATACCCGGTCGACGACCGCGAATGCGCTCGATCAACTCCCAGAACTGCACGCGCGAGAGGGGATCGACGCCGGTGGTCGGCTCGTCGAGGATGAGCAAATCGGGGTCGTGAATCAACGCACAGCAGAGCCCGAGCTTCTGCTTCATGCCACCCGACAGCTTGCCGGCAGGGCGATCCCGAAAAGGCGCAAGGCCGGTGCTGGCGAGCAAGTCGGCGATGCGCCGCTCGCGCTCACCGCCGTCGTGGCCGAACAGGCGGCCGAAGAATTCGATATTCTCGAACACCGACAAGGTCGCGTAGAGATTCTTGCCGTGATCCTGCGGCATATAGGCGATGCGTGGGCACACCGCAAGGCGGTGGCACCGCTTGGCCATGTCGCCATCGAGCACCTCGACACCACCGCTCTGGATGGCACGGGCGCCGGCGATCAGCGCCAATAGACTCGATTTGCCGACGCCATCGGGACCAAGCAGCCCCACCATCCGGCCCGCCGGCAGCGCCAGACTGATCGCGTCGAGCGCGGTGACCTTGCCGTAATTGAGGCTGACAGCGGTGAGCCGCGCGACTGGCGTGCCGCCATCGCCGCTGGCGGAAGCCTCATCGGCACCACTCATTGCGGCAGTTTCACCCGCAGGTTCTCGGGCCACTCCCGGGTTGCATCGAGGCGGACATAGGCCATGCCCGGCACCCCGGCTTTGACATTGCGGATGTATTTTTTGAGCAGTTCGGGGGCGATCCGCGCTTTGACACGGGACATCAGCTTTTGCCGTTCGCTCGCGGTTTCGACGGTCTTGGGCGTGAACTGCGCGACATCGGCGACAAAGGAAATCCGCGCGGGAATCACATACTGCGGCGCGGCATCCAGCACCAGATGGACTTCGGAGCCGATGCCGATGCGACCGGCCTGCGCCGTTGGCAGAAAGAACGTCATGTAGACGTCGCCCAGATCGAGCAGATTGAGCACCCGGCCGCCGGCGCCGAGCACCTCGCCGGCATGGGCGACGAGGTACTGGACGCGACCGTCGCGCGGGGCCTTGAGCATGCTGTCATCGATGTCGGCTTGCAGCCGCTCGATGGTTGCCCGTACCGCCTCCACCATCGATTGCGCGCCAAGGACCTGCGAGCGGGCGGTGGCGATCGCCGCTTCCGCTGCCGCTGTCTGAGCAATCGCCGCGCGGATCACCGCCTGTGCGCGGTCGACACGGGAGCGATCGTCGTCGAGTTCCTGAATAGCGGTAGCGCCCTCCCGCGCCAGCGTTTTGGAGCGCGCCAAGCGCTTTTTCGCCACATCGAATTCCGCCTCGCGCTGCGCTACCACGGCCTGCGCGGCGGCTTTCTCGCTCTCGCGCTGAGTAACTTGGCTGCCGGCAGTGGCGACGGCGCTCTGCGCCTACCGCAACTGCGCCTCCGCCTCCCGCCGTTGGGCCGCCAACACATCGGTATCCATGCGCACCAAGATCTGCCCGGCGGTGACGAAATCGCCCTCGGCGACCAGCACATCGGCGATTCGTCCCGGCGTCCGGGTGGCAATGTCGATCTCCACAGCCTCGACGCGGCCATTGCCGGCGGCAAAACCGTCAGCCAAGGGTTCCGGCTGCAGCGATCGCCAAAGCACAAAAACCAGGCCACCAGCGATCACGATTATTCCGCCTCGGACTAGCCAATGGGTGCTCCACTTGCTCATGGCTTTCAGGTTCATGGTTTTTCCGGTTCCGAATTGATCGGGTTGCGCTCGCAACGGCTAGCCCTACTCCACGCCCTCGACACCGCCGCCACCGAGTGCGGCGTACAGGCTGACGCTGCTCGCCAACAACTGGCGACGAGTCTGTACCAGTGCTTGCTCGACACCAAACCGGTCGCGCTCGGCATCGAGCACTTCCAGATAGGGCGCCGCGCCGCTGCGGTAGCGCAGATCCGCGAGCCGCGCGCGCTCGGTCTGGGTCGCCAGCGAAGCTGCTGGAAGGCCAATTGCCGCGCCAGCCAGTGACGGCTTGCCAGCGCATCGGCCACTTCCCTGAAGGCGATCTGCACGGTGCGCTCATAGTCCGCCACGGCGAGGTTGCTCTGCGCCTTGGCCAGATCGTGACCGGCGGTATTGCGGCCAGCGTCGAACAGCGGCAGCGTCAGGCTGGGCACGAAGCTCCAGCTGCGACTGCCGGCTTTGAACAGGCCATCGAGTTCGCTGCTGACAGTGCCAAAATCGCCGGTCAGCACGATGCGCGGAAAGAACGCGGCACGGGCAGCGCCGATGTTCGCGGCCGCGCCCCGCAGGCGATGCTCGGCAGCTAGTGGACCGTAACAGTTGAAGTGGAAGTAATTCGACGCGAAGGATCGAAGTACTTCCACTTCACGGGCTTGGGTTGCTTGTTGTATTGACGGATGTAGCGCATGAGTTTTCGCTTGAGGTCCGGCACGG
>JBPPNE010000095.1:0-7828 GCA_051306415.1 Porticoccaceae bacterium | reverse complement strand
TTACAGACCGACTGGATACTGGCGCACTTCGGGCGGCAACGCGCCAGCGCGATCCGCAAATACGTCCAGTTCGTCCATGAAGGTGCGCGCTTACCGAGCGTATGGGCGCAGTTGCAAGGGCAGATTTACCTGGGCTCGGAAGCCTTCGTTAAAAAGATGCAGGCGAAAATTGCAAGGGAACCCGCGCTGGATGAAATTCCGCGTGCACAGCGGCGTGTGTTGACCCAGCCGCTGACGGGCTTTGAAAGGCGCTACGACCGCAACGAAGCGATGGCGCGCGCGTACCTGTCAGGGCAGCATACGCTGGCGGCGATTGCGAAGCACTTCGGCGTCCACTATACGACGGTGAGCAGAGTGGTGAGCGGGTATGAGAACTCAACGAAGACGTGATGTTATTTTGAAAGACTTGACCCCGATGTGGGAGCTGACCCCGATGTGGGAGCTCCCGTGATTGAGTGGCAATTGTTGGGAATGGCTGCGCTCAAAATAGTTTTTGCTGTTGGTGGTGGCTTGGCTGTTTACGCCATCGTTTATCGCCTTCTTTCCATGGCGAAATATCGCATCCATACGAGTGTCCGCAGCGCGGCGAAGCAACCGCTGCGTGCGATTTTTGTCCTGCTCGCCCTGATGTGGGTTTTGCCGGGCATGACCGAGCTGTCGCCATCGCTGATATCTTTACTTCAACATGCGATAGGGCTCGGCATGATCGGGCTGGTCACTTGGCTCGCGACGATAATGGTTGATGTCGCAGCCGTTATGATTGTCAGTCGTCAGGATTTGACCTGTGCCGATAATTTCGCTGCACGTCGAATTAATACTCGGGTGATGGTGCTGGAGCGGACCATTGTGACCATCATCGTGGTATTGGGGGCCGCCGCCGCGTTGATGACCTTTCCGCGCGTTCGCGAGATCGGAACCACTTTACTGGTGTCCGCGGGATTCGCGGGAATAGTGGTGGGCCTTGCCGCGCGCCCGGTACTGGAAAACCTGATAGCGGGCCTGCAGCTCGCGCTGACGCAGCCCATCAGTTTGGATGACGTTGTCGTTGTAGAGGGTGAATCGGGTCGAATCGAAGAGATCACTTCCACCTATGTGGTCATACGAATCTGGGACGATCGGCGCCTGATCGTTCCGTTTGCGCATTTTATTTCCCGACCGTTCCAGAATTGGACGCGACGCTCTGCTGCCATACTGAGTACAGTGTTTATTCACGCCGATTACACCTTGCCTGTACAAGCCCTTAGGGACGAACTCCTCCGAATCTGCGAGAGTACTGATCTATGGGATCACCGAGTTTGTAATCTTCAGGTCACCGATGCTGGTGAGCAGACGTTACAACTGCGTGCGCTGATCAGCGCTGCCAATTCGACCCAAGCAGGGGATCTGGTGGTTTGCGTAAGGGAGCGGCTCGTCGAATTTTTACAGCGCGAACATCCCGGCTGTTTGCCGCGAAGTCGAATCGACGTCGTCGACTATCGGGGCACAAAGCCGCCGCTCCCGCAACCCGACGCGCACGCGAAAGCGCAACCTTTTTAGTGGACGGAAGCATGAATTCGTGTACGTCCCCAAATCGTTTTTTCTGCGGCCAGTGTGTTGCGCAAAAAACAGAGGCTCTCATTCATGAACGAGGAGCTGGAGCGATGAAAGTGAGCCGACCGCTCCTGGAAATGGTCTCATGGTGAATCAATATACGGATAGCATGGAGTGTTACCGCCCACCGCCATTAATTAAGTTGGCTAATGTAGCGCTATTTCTCGACGTCGATGGCACTATACTGGAGTTTGCGCCGACCCCGAGGGCGGTATCTGTTCCGCCGCTGTTGCGAAGCCTGCTTAAGCGTCTTCGTGACGAGACTAGGGGCGCGATGGCGCTGGTCAGTGGTCGGGAGATTGCCGTGCTCGACGAGCTGTTCAAGCTTACTCAGTTCCCTGTGGCTGGCTTGCACGGACTGGAGCGACGCGACGCGACGGGTCATCTGCATCAACATATCGGTGTAGGTGCCGCTCTCGCGCCGGTGGCCGAACGTCTCGCAACGTTTGCGCGCACGCACCCCGGCATAATTATGGAGTACAAAAAAATCACCCTCGGTCTGCATTACCGCGCTGCGCCACAGCATGGCGCCGCCGTAAACGAATTGGCCGAAAGCCTTGAGCAATCGCTGCCGCCAGAGCTGGTGCTGCAAAGGGGCAAAAAGGTCATTGAAATACGCCCTGCTGGCGCGGACAAGGGAAGCGCTGTCAACGCATTCATGGTGGAAACACCATTTTCGGATCGACAACCGGTGTTCATCGGTGACGATCTGACCGACGAGCACGCGTTTGAAGTGATAAATCGGCGCCAGGGAATATCCATCAAAGTGGGCCATGGTGTCAGTCTGGCGCATTTTCGCTTGACCGACCCTAAAGACGTGCGCCGTTGGCTGTGGGCTGTAACACATCAATCGGCGGGTCGGCATGAGTAACTTGAACCTTGCACTTATCGGCAACTCTACCGTCAGCGCTCTGATCAATCCGCGCGCTGACATTGTCTGGTCGTGCATGCCCCGACCAGACAGTACCCCGGTCTTCGACGGATTGCTGCGCCAGCTGGATGGAGATCCGACCGGTCGTTTTCGGAGTGAGCTATTGGACTTCAGCCACGCAGAGCAGTCCTATTTGAAAAACGCTGCAATCCTGGTCACCCGGTTGATCGCCCACGGTGGCGCAGCTATCGAGATCATCGATTTCGCCCCTCGCTTCAAGCAATACGGACGGGTTTATCGGCCAGTCATGCTCATGCGCCAGATCCGACTCTGTTCGGGAATGCCGCGGGTGCGTATTCAGATCAGACCGCAAGCGTGCACGGGATACGAGCCGGTGACCACCACTTACGGTAGTAACCACATCCGTTATCTAATGCCCGCATTGACCCTGCGCCTGACCACGGACCTGTCGTTGACCGCAATCCAGGACGAGACGCCGGTCGTTATCGACGACACAGTGACGCTGATACTCGGACCCGATGAATCCTGGGCCGACGCAGTAACACCAACGGGACAACACTTCTACGACCAGACCGCCGATTACTGGACGGAATGGGTTCCCTACCTGGGCATCCCCTTCGAATGGCAGCGGGAAGTAATCCGCGCCGCCATCACCCTCAAGCTCAATGCCAACGGGGATACTGGTGCGATCATCGCGGCTGTCACCACCTCTATCCCGGAAGCACCGGCCAGCGGCCGCAACTGGGATTACCGCTACTGCTGGCTGCGCGATGCCTATTTTGTCGTCGCCGCGCTCAATCGCCTGGGCGCGACCCTGACCATGGAGCATTATTTGCGCTACATCATCAACCGGGTCGCCGATTCGACGGCGGGGCTGCTGCAGCCGGTTTACCGCATCAACGGCCATTTCCATATCGAGGAATCGATCGTCGAGGAGTTGCCTGGCTACCGTGGCATGGGGCCGGTGCGTATCGGCAACGCCGCCTACACCCAGGTGCAAAACGATGTCTACGGTGCCGCCGTGCTCGCCGCCGCGCACATGTTTTACGACGAGCGACTGCGCCATCCCGGCACCGAACACCTGTTTTCTCAACTGGAAGTCCTGGGTGACCGTGTGGTGGAAGCTTATGCCCAGCCCGATGCGGGGCCGTGGGAGTATCGCGGCATCCGCAAAGTGCACACTTTTTCGGCGGTGATGTGTTGGGCCGCCTGTGACCGGCTGGCAAAGATCGCTTCGCGTCTGCATCTGGACCAACGTTGCCAGTGGTGGTGCACCCACGCCGACGCGCTGCGCGCGGATATTCTCGCGCATACCTGGAATGCCGATCTGAACTGTTTCGTGGCGAGTTTTGACGGATCGCAGTTGGATGCCAGTCTTTTGCTGCTGCACCAACTGGGTTTCGTGGCGGCTGATGATCCGCGTTTCATTGCCACGGTCACCGCCATCGAGAAGCACCTGAAGCACGGTGATTTTATCATGCGCTACGTCGAAAATGACGACTTTGGTGCGCCGGAGACTGCGTTCACTGTCTGTACATTCTGGTTTGTCGACGCGCTGCACGCGATTGGGCGCCGCGCTGAAGCCCGGGATTTGTTCTCGCGTCTGCTGCAGCACTGCAATCCGCACGGACTGCTGTCGGAAGACATCGACGTGCGCACCGGGGAGCTATGGGGAAATTTTCCGCAGACGTACAGCATGGTCGGGCTGATCAACTCGGCGCTGCGCCTGTCAGTGCCCTGGGAGGGAAACTTTTGACTCGCCTTGTCGTTGTCTCCAACCGCGTCAATGTGCCTCGCCGAGGCCAGGTCCCCGGCGGGCTTGCGGTCGCGCTGACTACGGCCGTGAGGGAGCGCGGCGGGATCTGGTTCGGCTGGGACGGTAATGTGACAGAAGGCCAGCAGAGCGTGACTATGACTCACGCCAAGGGCGTCGACTATGCTTCTATTCCGTTGTCCCGAGAAGAGTATGAAAACTACTACATGGGGTATTCAAATCGCGTGCTGTGGCCCCTGTGCCATTACCGTATCGATGCCGTTCAATACCAACGTCACTATGACGATCTGTACCGGCGCACCAACGATCGCTTTGCGCGGGAGTTGCTGCCGCTGCTGAAAACCGACGACATCCTATGGGTGCATGACTACCACCTGATTCCGTTGGCGCGAGCGCTGCGCACGGCAGGAGTCACCCAGCCAATGGGATTCTTTCTGCACATCCCGTTCCCCCCCTCCGACCTGCTGCGCATATTGCCCGATTACCGCGAACTCCTGTCAGAGTTGAGCGCTTACGATCTGATCGGGTTTCAGACCAAAACAGACAAGAGAAATTTTCTTGGCGCGCTGCAGAACTGCACCGATGCGGATGTTCGGGAAGACGGCACCTTTGTCTGGCAGCGTCATTTCTCCAAAGCGGCCACGTTTCCGATCAGTATTGATCCCCAGGAAGTGCGCAGCATGGTAACCAGTGGCCGTGAGGCACCCAGGGTCAAGCGACTACAAACCAGCCTGCAAGGGCGATCATTGATCATCGGGGTTGATCGTCTGGACTACAGCAAGGGCCTGCCGGAGAGGCTTCGCGCCTATCAACACATGCTGGTCAGGCATTCGGACACTAAAGGCAAGGTGGTTTTTTTGCAAGTGGCTCAACCGTCGCGGGCAGAGGTGCCCGAATACAGAAAACTAAGAAAGCAGCTTGAGGCGATCGTCGGCGACATCAATGGGCATTTCGCTGAATTTGACTGGGCGCCGGTTCGCTACATCAACAAAGCTTTTGCACGATCAACTCTCATGAACTTTCTTTCGATGACCCGGGTCGGCCTGGTGACGCCGCTACGCGACGGCATGAATCTGGTCGCGAAGGAATTCATTGCCGCTCAACCACCCGAAGACCCGGGAGTTCTTGTGCTCTCGAAATTTGCCGGCGCTGCCAGCGAGCTTGATTCCGCATTGCTGGTCAACCCCTACGATTCTGATCAGGTTGTGGACGCGCTCGTGAGCGCGTTAAGCATGCCGCGCGTGGAACGGCGCGAACGGTGGCAGAGTGCATTCGATACGATCTGCCGCCACGATGTATATCGATGGTCTCACTCGTTCTTGACGGAGCTCGAACGCTGTACAGGAACCAGCGGCACCGTTGACACCGGCCTGCCCGAACGATAGACCGCTTACATTCGTGATTGATGCGTGACGAGCCGTCCAGCTAGCTGTCATCGTCCCTCGACAGAACCACCGCCTCTGCACAGAACATGGCGACACGGTGTGTCCGGAGCGCGTATTCTTTGCGGCCCGGATTTGACAGCGACACTATCCGAACCCGCCTGACTTTACGAACCACGACCTGCTCGAGACTCACCATGACCCGCTCCGAACAACTCTTCGCCGCCGCCCAGCGCCACATTCCCGGCGGGGTCAACTCGCCGGTGCGGGCGTTTCGCGCCGTCGGTGGCACGCCGGTATTCTTCGAACGCGGTGCGGGGGCCTATCTCTACGACGCCGATGGCCGCCGCTATGTGGACTATGTGCAGTCCTGGGGGCCGATGATTCTCGGCCATTGCCACCCAGCGGTGCTGGCGGCGATTCGTGCCCAACTCGACAAGGGACTCTCTTTCGGCGCGCCGACGGCGCTGGAAACCCAGCTCGCTGATCGCCTGTGCGATCTGGTGCCGGGGCTGGATATGGTACGCCTGGTCAGTTCCGGCACCGAGGCGACGATGACCGCGATCCGCCTCGCCCGCGGCTACAGCGGGCGCGACACCATCATCAAGTTCGAGGGCTGTTATCACGGCCACTCCGATTCGCTGCTGATCAAGGCCGGCTCCGGCGCGCTGACGCTGGGGGTACCGAGTTCCGCCGGCGTCCCCGCCGCACTCGCTCAGCACACGGTGACGCTGACCTACAACGACAGCGCAGGTGTCGCGGCGGCCTTTGCCGAGTTGGGCGAACAGGTCGCCTGTGTCATCGTCGAGCCAGTGGCGGGCAACATGAGCTGCGTGCCGCCGCAGCCGGGGTTTCTGGAGACGCTGCGCGCGCAGTGCAGCCGCCACGGCGCGCTGCTGATCATCGATGAAGTGATGACCGGGTTTCGCGTCGGCCCGCGGGGCGCCATCGGCCACTATGGCATCGATGCCGATCTGATTTGCCTCGGCAAGGTCATCGGCGGTGGCCTGCCAGTGGGCGCCATCGGCGGTAAACGAGCGGTGATGGAAAAGCTCGCGCCGCTGGGGCCGGTGTACCAGGCGGGCACGCTGTCGGGCAATCCGGTGGCGGTGACGGCGGGACTCGCAACATTGAATGAAGTCGCGCGGCCTGGCTTTCACGCCGCGCTTGCTACGCGTACCGATGTCCTAATGGCGGGGCTGCGGGAGCGCGCGGCCACGGCAGGCATCGCCTTCACCACCAATCACATCGGCTCCATGTTTGGTGTGTTTTTCACCGACGCCACCGAAGTGAGTAACTACCAACAGGTGATGGCGTGCGACACCGAGCGCTTCAATCGCTTCTTCCACGGCATGCTCGCGGAGGGCATTTATCTGGCGCCGGCCGCTTACGAGGCGGGCTTCATGTCGGCGGCACACACGGATGCCGACATTGAGTTCACCCTGGATGCCGCGGCGCGGGTATTTGCCACGCTCTGAGCTTGTTATCATCGCCGGGGTGGGCAGTGCACTGCCTACCCCGTTTCCCCACCAACGTTTTCTGGAACCACCCGATGTCCTGGCAGTTCACCCGCGCGCCCTTTCCCGCCACCCGCCTGCGGCGCACCCGCAGCACTGAATTTGTGCGCCGCCTGGTGCGCGAGACCGCGCTGACCACGAGTGATCTGATCTACCCGGTGTTCGTTGTCGAGGGCTCTAACCGCCGCGAGCCGATAGCGTCCATGCCGGGTATCGAGCGCCTGTCCATCGACCTGCTGGTGCGCGAGGCGGCAAGCTGGGCGGCACTGGGCATTCCCGCGGTCGCCCTGTTCCCGGTCGTCGGCGCCGACAGCAAGAGCCTCCGCGCGGAGGAGGCGTGGAATCCGGATGGCCTGGCCCAGCGCGCGGTGAAAGCGCTCAAAGACCGGCTACCGGCGCTCGGCGTGATCACCGATGTCGCCCTCGACCCGTTCACCACCCACGGTCAGGACGGCATCATCGACGCCAGCGGCTATGTGCTGAACGATGTCACGCTGGAGGCGCTGACCCGGCAGGCGCTGTCGCAGGCGGCGGCGGGTGCGGACATCGTCGCGCCCTCGGACATGATGGACGGCCGCATCGGCGCAATCCGCCGCGGCCTGGAGGCAACCGGCCATCCCAACTGCATGATTCTGGCCTATTCAGCCAAATATGCGTCCAGCTATTACGGCCC
>JBPPNE010000094.1:0-2437 GCA_051306415.1 Porticoccaceae bacterium | reverse complement strand
AATCATCGGTTACCACCCATGACGCCACACGCTTCTTTGTCAGCTTCTCTGTCGCCATCACCACCTCCCTCGCCGCGTTAGTGGCGGCTCGGGAAGGCATTATATATTATTTACGGATAAGTTCTAAGTCGGTAAGTTCGCGCCGCAGCGCAATGAGTTGTGGCCAAAGGCGACAGTGAATCGCCGACACTGTTCCTGCCGAGCTTTGCTGTATGTTCTCAAAATGGTGATGATTTCCCTCGGCGCACTTTAGCGCACTACGGTCAACACATCCCGAAACGCGATCAGCGCCGCCGCCACCGCGACGTTGAGAGACTCCACCCCATTAGCCATCGGAATGCATAGGCGCCGGGTCGCGCAGCGCTCGATCGCGGGCGACGCACCTTCGGTCTCATTGCCCAGCACATAGACGACCGAGCCCGTTGGTCGGTAATCGCCGAGCAGTTGCCCGCCGTCCGCACTGAGTACGCAGATGTCCGCGCCGCGCGCGGCAAGCGCGGGCAGCGTATCGGCCAAATCAGTGCAGCGGAAGATCGGGCAGCGCAGCAGGGTGCCGGCGCTGGCCTTGATGACCAAAGGCGACAGCGGCGCGCAGCCGCTGCTCGGCAGCAGCAGGCCGGTCAGCGGGCTCGCGCAGACGGAGCGGATGATCATGCCGAGGTTTTGCGGGTTGGTGATGCGGTCGAGGGCAATGAGCTGGAATGGCTGCTCCGGGTCACGCTGGTCGATGAGCTCGCGGGAGTCGCGGTAGTTGGGACAGCGCAGATCGATCGCCACGCCCTGATCCTGACGCTGGTTGCGGGAGATGCGCGATAACTCCGCACGGCTGTGATAGACGATCTCGACGCCACGCTGTTGCGCAAGCGCGAGGATGGCGTTGATGATGCCTTCGCGGCGGTTGGAGTCGGCGAGGTGCAACCGATAGACCGGGATGTCGGCGTCTTGCAGCGCTTCCAGCACGGGTTTGCGCCCATACAGCGTCAGTAGTCGGTCGAAGAAGCGCTTGCGTTCGGCGTAAACCGTGGGCGTTGGTTGATCCGCGTTCACGCGTCGCCCACCGGCCTGGTCGCTGGACTGGCCAGCAGTTGGCGAAGATGCTCGCTGGCGATCGCATCCATACCCTCGCGGCGCTCGGCAATGGCGAGCGTGGTCGCGCCGAGTGCGCGATACAGTGGCAGCAGCGTCGGTAAGTGTTCGGCGATGGCGTGCAGGTGTGCCTCTACTGTGTTCCAGTCGCCGCGGGCGATGGGGCCGGTGAGCGCGGCGGTAGTACCGCGAGCAAACACATTGTCCGTCGTTTGCCGAACCAGCGGCTCCAGCATGGCGGTGGTGAGTGTCGGCGCAATGCCGGCGCTGGCGAGCAGCGCGGCGCTGCTGTCGAGCAGGGCGACCAGATAGTTGGATGCCATCGCGGCGGCGGCGTGGTAGAGCGGTTTGGCGCGCGGTTCGATGACGACCGTCTTGGCGCCGATGCTTTCAAACAGCGCCGTCAATGTCGCGAGCGCTCCGCTGTCCCCTTCCAGCGCGCAGACGCTGCCGGCGAAGGTGGCGAGGGAGCGGATTGGATCGGCGAAGCTATGCAACGGATGCGCGCTTGCCACCACCGCGCCGCGCATAGCGAGAGGCGCCAGCAGTTGTGCGCAGTGCAGGCCACTGCAATGAAAAACGAGTTGATCGCGCCAATCGGGAATGGTGTCGGCGAGCTTGCGGGCGACACCGGCGATGGCGGCATCGGGTACCGCGATCAGGGTCATGGTTGCAGGTGGGAGATCGGCGACGCGTGCGCAGGGCTCGCCCGCGCCGATGAATTCAATCGCACTTCGTCTACTTGCCGGCGCACGGCTGTAAACGCCGCCGATATCGAGCATCCCCGCTTCGTGCCACCGGCGCGCGAGCGTGCGGCCGAGGCGGCCGGCGCCGACGATATTGAGGCGGGGCAGGGGGCTCATCGGCAGTGAGCGAGGCTTAGCTCGAACCGCCGAGCAGGGCCTTGTAGGCACGCACCGCATTGGCGAGGCCCCTGCTGATCGCATCCACGATCAGCGCGTGACCGATGGATACTTCGAGCAGGCCGGGGATGCTCGCGAACTTGCCGAGGTTGTGCAGGTTGAGATCGTGTCCCGCATTGACGCCGAGGCCAATGCCGGTGGCGTAGCGGGACGCCGTGTAATACGTCTGGAACAGGCCGTCGCGGGCTGCGCTGCCGTCCCAGGCCGCCGCCAACGGCCCGGTATAAAGCTCGATGCGATCGGCGCCGATCTGGCGGGCGAGATCGATCTGCATCAAATCCGGATCCATGAACAGGCTGACGCGGATGCCGAGATCCTGAAGTTCGGCGATGATTGGCTTGAGCTTTTCACCCGAGCGGGTCAGATCGAAGCCGTGATCGGAGGTGAGTTGGTCGCTGCTGTCGGGCACCAGCGTGCACTGGTCTGGC
>JBPPNE010000093.1:0-2931 GCA_051306415.1 Porticoccaceae bacterium | reverse complement strand
TCGCGGTCGGCGTTGAGTTCGGCGATCACCTGTTGCAGATAGCTCAGGCTTTCCGGCGTCCAGGTGTTGGCCGGCGGGTTGTTCATGGTGAGGATGGCCGTGTGTCCGCGTTTTTCCACTTTCAATTGACTGCTCATCGAATCGTCTCCGTTGCCCCTGCTTCAAGAATGCGGCGCGCGATAATCACGCGCATGATTTCGTTGGTGCCTTCCAGAATCTGATGGACCCGCGCGTCGCGGAAAAACCGCTCGATGGGGTATTCGCGCAGATAGCCGTAGCCGCCGTGCAGTTGCAGCGCCTCGTTGCAGACGCGGAAACCGATATCGGTGGCAAAGCGTTTCGCCATTGCGCAATAGGTGGTTTTATCCGGGTCGTCGCGGTCGAGCTTGCTGGCTGCCAGCCGCACCATCTGGCGCGCCGCCACCAGCTCGGTGGCCATGTCGGCGAGCTTGAATTGCAGCGCCTGAAACGCGGCGATGGGTTTGCCGAACTGGCGGCGCTCCTGGACGTAGACCTGGGCGAGATCGAGGGTGGCCTGCGCCGCGCCCACCGAGCAGGAGGCGATATTGATGCGGCCGCCGTCGAGGCCCTTCATGGCGATCTTGAAGCCTTCGCCTTCCGCGCCGAGGCGGTAGGCGGCGGGCACGCGCACTGCGTCGAAGGCAATCGCGCGCGTCGGCTGGCTGTTCCAGCCCAACTTGGTTTCGTTCTTGCCGTAGTCGATGCCGGGCGCATCCGCCGGCACCGCGAAGGCGGTGATGCCGCCGGCACCCGAGTCCGGCGCGCCGGTGCGGGTCATCAGCACCAGCACCTCGGTGCTGCCGGCGCCGCTGATGAAAGTCTTGCCGCCGCTGATGCGATAGTCATCGCCATCGCGCACCGCGCGGGTGCTGATGGACGCAGCGTCGCTGCCGGCATTGGGTTCGGTGAGGCAGTAGGAGGCGAGCTTTTCGCCGGTCACCAGTTGCTGGCAGAACTCGTCCCGCACCCGCTGCGTGCCCCAGGTGCAGGCCATCCAGGCGGCCATGTTGTGGATCGAGACAAAGGCGGCGGTCGAGGTGCAGCCGGCGGCGAGTTCTTCCAGGATGATCGCAGCATCGAGCCGGGTCATGCCCATGCCGCCGACGGCCTCGGGGCAGTACATGCCGCAGAAGCCGAGCGCGCCGGCGGCGGCGATGGTGTCGCGGGGAAAGATCTTGCCCTCGTCCCACGCGGCGGCGTGAGGCGCCAGCTCGCCGCGGGCAAAGGCCCGCGCGGCGTCGCGAAAGGCGCGCTGCTCCTCGCTCAGTTCAAAATCCATCGCGCTGACCTTTTTCGGCTACTTCAGGTTGATGGACATGTTGGGTCCGCCGGCGCCCGGGATGCTGTCGTCGAACCAGCGCGCGGTGATGGTCTTGGTCTCGGTGTAGAAGCGCACCGCCTGCTTGCCATAGGCGTGCAGATCGCCGTGGAAGGAACCGCGCCAGCCGGTGAAGGAGAAGAACGGCAGCGGCACCGGGATGGGCACATTGATACCCACCTGACCGACCTGAATCTCGTGCTGGAATTTGCGGGCGGCAGCGCCGGACGCCGTGAAGATGGAGGTGCCGTTGCCGCGAAAATCGTTGTTGATAAGCGCGATGGCGGCGTCCAGCGTGGGCGCTTTGAGGATACACAGCACCGGGCCAAACACCTCGTCGCAGTAAAACGGCATTTCAACTTTCAGATCGGTAAAGATGCTGGGGCCGATCCAGTTGCCGTTGGGGTAGCCCTCGACACTGCACTCGGAGCCGTCGAGCAGGCAGGTGGCGCCGTCTTTTTTCGCCTGCGCGATCATCGCCAGCACGCGTTCGCGCGCGACCGCCGTGGTCAGCGGGCCGTAGGCGGCGCTCTTGTCGGTCCAGGCGCCGGGCTGGATTTTGCGCGCGGCGACCACCAGATCGTCGATCCAGTTCGCGGCGTCGCCCACCATCACCACATTGGGAATCGCCATGCAGCGCTGGCCGGCGGCGCCGAACGCGGAGCCGATGATGTTGTTCACGACCTGGGCACGGTTGGCGTCCGGCATCACCACCATGTGGTTGTTGGCGCCGGTCATGCACTGCATGCGCTTGAGGTTGTCGGTGCCCTTGCGATAGATATGCTTGCCCACCGGCACCGAACCGACAAAGGAGCCGGCGCGGATGTCCGGGTGCTCCAGCAGATAATCCACCTGATGCGCGCCGCCGTGAACCACCTGCAGCACACCCTTGGGCGCGCCGGCTTCGACAAAGAGTTCAGCCAGGCGCGTCGGTGTCAGCGGGTCGCGCTCGGACGGCTTCAGGATGAACGTATTGCCGCAGGCGATGGCCATCGGAAACATCCACAGCGGAATCATCGCCGGGAAGTTGAACGGCGTGATACCCATGCAGACGCCGATGGGCTGAGTGTAGGAATAGGTGTCGATGCCGCCGGCAACGTTCTCGACGGTTTCTCCCATCAACAGGCTGGGGACGTTGGCGGCGTGCTCGACGACTTCGATGCCGCGCCAGACATCGCCCTTGGCATCCTCGAAGGTCTTGCCCAGCTCGCGGCTGATGATCTCGGCGAGCTCGTCGTGGTGTTCCTTGAGTAGATGCTGGTAGCGCAGCATCAGGCGGGCACGCTGTGGCACCGGTACTTCTTTCCAGCTCTCGAAGGCAGTCTTCGCCGAGGCAATGGCGCGCGCGATCTCGGCATCGGTGGCGGCCGGCACTTCAGTTAACACCTCTTGAGTCGCTGGATCGATCACCTGGGTGCGCTGTGTGCTGGCGCTCTGGATCCACTCGCCGTCGATGAACAACGGCACTGTCGCGGGAAATTTCATTGTCTGCCTCGTTGAGGATTACTGGGGTCAGCTTGTTCTGGGCCCGAACGCTAGCGGCCCGATCGCCGGCCCGTTCTACTGCTCACTATTCAATTTTTTCTCATCCG
>JBPPNE010000092.1:0-15868 GCA_051306415.1 Porticoccaceae bacterium | reverse complement strand
CGCTCTAACTCTCAACCCTCGCAACATCCACCGAAACCTTGAGTACCTGCGAGCTGCCGCCCTCGAAGATCACGCCGCGCAGCGGCGTGATGTCGGAGTAGTCGCGGCCCCAGGCGGTGGTGATGTGCTGGCCGGCGGGCATGTTGTCGTTGGTGGGGTCGAATTCGAACCAGCCCTCGCCGGGCGAATACACCGCGAACCAGGCGTGGGAGGCATCGGAGCCCACGAGTTTCGCCTGCCCGGGAGCCGGCTGCGTCTCCAGATAGCCGCTGACGTAGCGGGCCGGGTAGCCGAGCGAGCGCAGGCAACCGATGGCGAGGTGGGCGAAGTCCTGACAGACGCCGCGACGGTGTTCGAGTACCTCGTCGAGGGGTGTGGCGATGGTGGAGAACTCGGGATCGTAGGTGAAATCACTGTAGATGCGATGGTTGAGATCGCGCACCGCGGCCAGCAGTGGCCGGTCGGCGGCGAAGGAGGGCGCGGCGTACTGGCGCAGTGCATCGCCCGCTCTGACCATGGGTGAATTCAGCGCGAATTCCCGTGCCAGCAAGGTGTTTTCGTCGCGGCGGTTAGACAGTTTTTCCAGTGCCTGCGCGCAGTCGTTGGCGCCGCCCAGATCGAGCTCCGGTTCGCGACGGGCTTGCTCGGCATCCACGCTCACTTCGCTGACCACCTCGATCATCAGCTCATGGTGTTTGCCGTGAACTGAAAAATTGAAGCAACGGTTGCCAAAGTAATCACGGTGCTGGCTCAGGGTGGCGGGCTGCGGCGAAATGCTGATGTGCGTGTCCAGGCAGCGCTGACGCTCGGTGTCCCGCGGCTCCAGGTGGCCCTGGTTGTAGCAGAGCGAGACCGCCTGCGGGTATTGGTAGCGAGTCAGGTGGGTAATGCGATAGATCATGGGCCGTCTACCCAGAAACCACCGACGAGCTGCTGATGCTCGGTCTGGTGGTCAAAATACTTGTCAGCGATGACGCTGGCGATGGTTTCGAGCAGATCGTGTACGCGGATCAGCAACTGGTCGAGGTGCGGGCGGATGCCGCTGGTGGCGTCAACTTCGACCAGTTGGGCGAGATCGCTGAGCTTGATCGCGGTGAGGGCTTCGAGGATATGGCGCCGTTCCCGTGCCAGTCCCGGTGTCGTCTCGGTGGCGGGCAGGCGAAGCAGGTGTTCGTTCAGTTGGCCCATCTGGTAGAGCAGGGCGCGCGGATTGCTGTCATCCAGCATCAATAATTCGAGGCCGTGGCCGACATCGGCGTGAGCGCGGTAGCGGCGGCGGTAGGTAATCAGCATCTCCGCGGTCAGCAGCAGGGCTTCCAGCAGGGTTGCGCGATCGGTTTCATCGAGGTCGGGGGCCAGCAGTGCGCGCAACAGCGTCGCCGTTTGCAGGCTTTTTTCCAGGCTGCGGCCCATCTGCAGGAATACCCAGTCCATGCTTCGGATCATGCTCTCGCGGCCGAGGCCAGCGAGCGCAAGCAGGGTGGTGACCAGGGAATCCAGCGCCTGTTCGGGCGCGGAGCCGAGACCGGGCTCGAGCGTGCCGCGCAACGCGGACAGTTCGTCGCGCAGATCATTGAGCACGCGCCGGGTATCCGCCGACAGAATTTCCTTGACCTCCTCGCCACAGGTCAGCATCGCGTTCAGGTTGGCCGCGACGGTGCCACTGCGGCTGTCGTCAAAAATGACTTCGAGCAGCTCGGTCTCGGGGTTTGCCTTGGTGGCCTCGTCGACAAAGCCCGGATGGGTGTTGGTGAGTTGGGTGACCGAGGCGAGGAGCAGGCTGCGGGCCTCCGCCGACAGCCGGTCAACGCTGTTGAGCTGCACGAACACTGTGCGCAGGTGGCGCAGCGCGGCCTCGGCGCGCTCGGCATAGCGGCCCATCCAGAACAGATTCTCGGCGACTCGGCTCGGCAGGTGGGCGTCCTTGCCGCCGGCGGTGGTCGCTTGCGCGGGGTTGCCGACCCACAGGCTCACCTGCTTTTCCGGCTCCGAGGCCAGTACCCAGGTGTCCTTGCTGGTGGAGCCGAGCTGGTTGGTGATAATCCGTTCGGCGTCGGTCATGCCGACCCGCGTCAGCCCACCGGGCATCACCGTGTAAGAGGTGGAATTGGCGACCGCGAAGCTGCGCAGGACAAAGGGTCTAGGCGTCAGTTGGCTATCCTTCCATGCCGGCGAGAAGGTCGGTGGATGATAGACCTGAGCGACGAAGTGGAGTGGGTCACGTTCCAGCCGCCGCCGCCACTGAGCCTTCTGGTCGCTACTCAGTTCGCTACCGAAGGTGCTGTAATAATCCGGGCGCCGGAACACCGGCTTGATAATCAGGCGGTCGAGATGGGCGATGACGTGCGCGCGGTCCGCGGCATCGCCACACCAGTAGGTCTCCGCCGAGGCCAGGCGCGGCTCGCGGCCGAAATAGAATTTGCCGATTGCCGGCAGGTACTTCAGCAGCGCGGGGTTTTCAAGCACGCCGGAGCCGAGCGAATTGACGATGGCAATGTGCCCGCTGCGGGCGACGTCGAGCAGGCCGGGGACGCCGAGCTGGGAATCGCTGCGCAGCTCCACCGCATCGCAATAGTGATCGTCGACGCGGCGCAGGATAATATCGACCTGCTTCAGTCCCTCCAGCGATTTCATCCACACGCGGCCGTTGCGCACGGTCAAATCGCCGCCCTGCACCAGGGGATAACCCAGGTAGTTGGCAAGATAGGCGTGCTCGAAGTAGGTCTCGCTGTAGGCGCCGGGCGTCAGGATGACCACCTGGGGGATGTCTCCGGCGGGCGCGAGCCCAGTCAGCTTGAGCCGCAGGGTGTGGAAGAACATCGACAGCCGGTGGACGTGGCTGTCGCGGAACAGGCTCGGCAGTACACGCGACATCACCGAACGATTTTCAAGTGCATAGCCGGCGCCGCTGGGCGCCTGGGTGCGATCACCGATGATGCGGATCTCGCCGTTGGCGCCGCGCACCATGTCCACCGCATGAAAGATCAGTTGCTGATCGCCGGGCAGCTGAATGCCCTGGCACTGGCGCAAAAAACCCGGGTGACTGTAGATGAGTTCGGGCGGCACCAGACCGCGGCGAATCAGCTCGCGCGGCCCGTAGATATCCTTCAGCACCAGATCGAGCAGTTCGGCGCGCTCGATCAGGCCGGCTTCAATGGTGCTCCACTCCTCGCTCTCGATCAGCAGTGGGACTGGGTCGAGCGCCCAGGTGCGGCTGGCGAGTGGCTCGCTGGAGACATTGTAGGTGGCGCCATCGTCGCGCAGGATGCGCTGCGCCTTGAGTTGTCGCTCAACGAGGGCGGCGGGGCCCAGCGCACGCAGGCTATCGAGCAGGTACTGCCAGTGCTGACGCACCGCACCATCGCTGTCGTGCACTTCGTCCGCCACGGTGTCGCGGCGGGCGTAGCCGAACGCCCCGGCGTCGTCCCCGGTCGTTTGCAGCCCCTGCGACTGCGACTGCCCCTGCTGTTGCTGGTAGGGCTGGCGAAACAGGGTCGGCGGTTTGGGAGAATCCATCATGGTGGAGTCGGTCGGGAATGGCGGCCAGGGAGCGGGCCATCATATGGCATTGCCCCGGCTCAGGCTATCTGCCGACGGTATCCCCGCGGCGCAAGTCCAGCGTATGGGGATATTCGTTGGGGGGTTCCTCGGGCGGTGGCGCCAGCGGCCGGGGCGGCGTGGCGTGGGCAAAGAACTCGCGGATGGCGTCGTAGTGGGGTTGCGGCGACAGCGGCCCCGGGCTGTGGCCAAAGCCCCAGTAGCGGTTGACGCGACGGGATTCGGCTTCCAGCGAGTTGACCGGAAACGCCTCGTAGCTGCGGCCACCGGGATGGCTGACGTGGTAGGTGCAGCCGCCGATCGCGAGACCGTTCCAGGTATCGATCAAATCAAAGGTCAGCGGTGCGTGCACACCGATGGTCGGGTGCAGCGCCGAGGGTGGATCCCAGGCCCGGTAGCGCACGCCGGCGACGTATTCGCCGTGGCGCCCGGTGCCGCGCAGGGGCACGCGACGACCGTTGCAGGCGAGCACGTAGCGGCTGTCGGTGAGACCGTCGACACGCACCTGCAGGCGCTCTACCGAGGAGTCCACATAGCGGGCGGTGCCGAAGCTGCCCACCTCCTCGCCGAGCACGTGCCAGGGCTCCACCGCCCAGCGCAGCTCCAGGCGGATATCGCCAATGACGACATTGCCGTAGTGGGGAAAGCGGAATTCCTCGAAGGGCGCCAGCCATTCGAGTTCGAACGGAAACCCGTGCGCCCGCAGGTCGTCGACCACTTCCTTGAGATCGCTCCAGACGTAGTGGGGCAGCATGAAGCGGTCGTGCAGCTCGGTGCCCCAGCGCACCAGCGGCTTGCGGTAGGGCTGGGCCCAGAACCGCGCCACCAGGCAGCGCAACAGCAGCGCCTGCACCAGGGCCATGCGAGCGTGGGGTGGCATTTCAAAGCCGCGGAATTCGACGATGCCCTGACGCCCGCTGGCAGTGCCGGGCGCATAGAGTTTGTCGATGCAGAACTCGGCGCGGTGGGTGTTGCCGGTGATATCCACCAGCAGGTTGCGCAGCAGGCGATCCACCAGCCAGGGTTGGGCAACGGTGCCGGTGGGCATCTGCTGGAACGCGATTTCGAGTTCATAGAGCATTTCATCGCGGCCTTCGTCCACCCGCGGCGACTGGCTGGTGGGGCCGATGAACATGCCCGAAAACAGATAGGACAGTCCGGGATGGTGCTGCCAGTAGGTGATCAGGCTGCGCAGCAAGTCGGGGCGGCGCAGGAACGGACTGTCGTCGGGGGTGGCGCCGCCAAGGGTGATGTGGTTGCCGCCGCCGGTACCAGTGTGGCGGCCGTCGAGCATGAACTTCTCGGTGGCGAGCCGGCACTGGTGGGCTTCTTCGTAGAGCCTGACCGTGTTGTCGGCGAGCTCCCGCCAGCTGCTGGTGGGATGGACGTTGACCTCGATGACACCGGGATCTGGGGTCACCAGAAAGCGCAGCAGACGGGCGTCGCGCGGTGGTTCGTAGCCCTCGATGACGATGGGCAGATTCAGCGTGGCGGCGGTTTTCTCCACCGTGGCGACCAGGGCAATATAGTGTTCAAGGTAGTGCAGTGGTGGCAGGAAGACGTGCAGGCGGCCGTTTCTGGGCTCGACACAGAGCGCGGTGCGGATGACTGCGATGGCGGCGCGCTTGCGATCAGCCGGTGTGGTCATCAACTGGCGCGGGTCGGTGGCCGTCGCTACCGCGAAGGGCGCCACGGGGACCGCTGTCAGCAGCGGCTCGCGCGGCGCGAAGGGATCGCGCTCGGGCGCCTCTTCGCGCTCCTCTTCCGCGACCCAGGGCAGTGAATCCAGCGGCAGACGAAAGCCCATCGGCGAATCGCCCGGCAGCAGTACCGCGCGGCCGAGGCGAAACTCCCACGCGCTGCTGCGCCAGCTCTCGGTGCCATGATCCCAGGCCAGCGGCAGGATGTAGCCGGCGGGTTTGTCGAGTCCGCGACTCAGCACACGGGCGATACGCCGGCGTTCGAGGCCGTTGCTCAGATCGGCGGTGAGCGGGTCGATATTGGCCGGCAGGCTCTGTTCCTTCCACAGGTAGTACAGCGCGTCCTCGAAGCCGGGTCGAATGTAGTCGGTGCTGATCCCACCGAGTTGGCACCACAGCTCCATGAAGCGTTTGGCCTCGGCATCGTCATGGCCGTAGTCGCGATCGACGCGGGCGAGCAGCTCCGGCCGCTGCCAGAGCTGGGCGCCGTCGGCGCGCCAGAAGCAGCCGAGCGCCCAGCGCGGCAACTCTTCGCCGGGGTACCATTTGCCCTGGCCGTAGTGCAGCGCGGCGCCGGGCGCAAAGCAGTCGCGCAGGCGCAACAATAGATCCTTGGCCATGCGCAGCTTGTCGGCGCCGAGCGCATCGGTGGTCCATTGCGCGGATTCCATGTCGGTGGCGGAGACGAAGGTCGGCTCGCCGCCCATGGTCAGCCGTACGTCCGCGCGCTTCAGAGTGGCGTCGACGGCGGCGCCCAGCGCGTCGACGGCGAGCCACTGTTCGTCCGAATAGGGCTTGGTGACCCGGGGATCCTCGTGGATGCGGATCACTTCGTTGTGATAGCTGAATACGGTGTCGCACTCGTCGGTGTAGCCCTCGATGGCCGCCGCCGCCGCGGGATCCGGGGTGCAGGCGAGGGGGATGTGCCCTTCGCTCGCAAACAGACCGGAAGTCGGGTCGAGGCCGACCCAGCCGGCACCCGGCAGATAGACCTCGCACCAAGCGTGGAGGTCGGTGAAGTCGGCGGCCGGGCCGGCGGGGCCATCCAGCGGTTTGACATCCGGCGTGAGCTGCACCAGATATCCGGAGACGAAGCGCGCCGCGATACCCAGTTGGCGAAAAATCTGTACCAGCAGCCAGGCGGTGTCGCGGCAGGAACCGCGCGCGAGGGCGAGGGTTTCGTCGCTGGTCTGGACGCCGGGCTCCATGCGGATGTTGTAGCCAATGGCCTGCTGGAGCCGATGGTTGACGCTGACCAGGAAATCGTTGATGGGCAGTTTGGTGCGGGGAATGCTCGCTACCCATTGGCGCAGGAGCGGGCCGTCATCGACGATTTCGAGATAGGGGATCAGACCTTTGCTGATGGTCTCGGCGTAGGCAAAGGGAAACTCTTCGGCGTAGGCTTCGACGAAAAAATCGAATGGGTTGATGGCCGTCATGTCGGCGATGACTTCGACTGCGAAGGTCAGGCGCTCGGTGGGCTCGGGAAACACCAGGCGGGCGAGGAAGTTGCCAAAGGCGTCCTGTTGCCAGTTGATGAAATGGTCGTCCGGCGTGACTTTCAGCGAATATGCATGGATCGGCGTGCGTGAGTGCACCGCCGGGCGCAGCCGCAAGACGTGAGGTGACAGGTTGATCGGACGATCAAACTGATACTCGGTGACGTGGCGAATAGCGACGCGAATAGCCATTGTGTAATCCCCGCGCGAATGAACAACTATCCCAGGACTGCGAACATCAGGTCTGGGGGATCGAAAACCAGGTTTTGATAAAGCATTTATGCAGGCTTGCAAATTCGATCTGGAGCTCGTTCAGGTAGTCCCGAAAGGCTGGCCCCAGGTCGTCCTCGGACGCGACGGTATAGTCCAGGCTGGTGACCTGGGCCAAGCCCTCCAGCGCCGCCTTGCCATTGGGCAGCTGTCGCACCGCGTCGGCGAGACGATCGTGGCAGAAGCGGATGGTGCGTGGAAAGTGCGCGTCGTCGATGAGATAGCGGGCGACATCGGCGCCGGTCACCTTGGCGCGCACGGTGCGGCGGTAACTCTGGTAGGCGCCGAGAGAGCGCAGCACATGGCCCCAGACGATCTGCGGCAGATTGATACCCTGCTCGGCGGCGGGTTCCAGCAGCAGCACAGCGCCGGCGTCGAGGATGCGGGTGGTCATGTCGGCGCGTTCGAGGTGGCGGCCAAGACGGATGAACTGCCAGCCGGCATCGTGGCTGATGCTGTCGCTCAACAGCCCGTTGATCTGCTGGCAGCCCTTGACGAAGCCATCGAGAAACTGGCGGCGGTTTTTGCGGGCCACGCTCTGTTGAACGTTGTTTTTTGCAAACAGATATAGCTCGTTGACGAATTCCCAAATTTCCGCCGACAACACGTCGCGGGTGGTGCGAACATTTTCCCGCACCATGCACAGCGACGAGATGATCGAGATGGCGTTATCGTCCGCGAGCAGAAAGCGAATCACGCTGCGTTCGTCCTGCTTGCCATAGCGCTCGCCGAAGGCTTCGGTCGCGCTGTTCAGCACCACCAGGTTGTACCAGGTGATCTGGATGCTCCGAGGCAAATCGAGCAGCAGGTTATCGTAGACCTGCACCAGCCGCGCAATGTTTTCGGCGCGCTCGAGATAGCGCGCGAACCAGTACATGCGCTCGGCGACGGTCGATAACATCAGCGCGCCTCCGTATCGACGATCCAGGTGTCCTTGCTGCCGCCACCCTGGGACGAGTTGACCACCAGCGAACCGTCCGTCATCGCGACCCGGGTCAGCCCGCCGGTGGTGACATAGACATCCTCGGCCTGGAGGATGAACGGCCGCAAATCCAGGTGGCGCGGCGCCAGTTTGCCGCCGTTGATCAGTGTCGGCGCGACCGACAGCCGCAGCGTTGGCTGGGCGATATAGTTGCGCGGATTGGCCTTGATCAGACGGGCGAAGGTCGCGCGCTGCTCGCGGGTCGAGTGGGGGCCGATCAGCATGCCGTAGCCGCCGGATTCGTTGGCTGGCTTGACCACCAGCTTGTCGAGATTGGCGAGCACATAGGCGCGCTGCTCGCTGTCGTCGCAGAGATAGGTTTCGACATTGGGAATGATCGGTGTTTCGTTGAGATAGTATTTGATCATTTTAGGCACAAACGCATAGACGACTTTGTCGTCGGCGACGCCGGCGCCGGGTGCGTTGGCGAGCGCCACATTGCCCGCCCGCCAGGCGCGCATCAGCCCGCGGACGCCGAGCGCGGAATCCTTGTGAAAGACTTCGGGATCGAGAAAGAGATCGTCGATGCGCCGATAGATCACATCGACTTGTTCGAGACCGTCGATGGTGCGCATGTAGACGTGATCATCGTCACCGACTACGAGGTCGCGGCCCTCAACCAGCTCCACGCCCATCTGCTGGGCGAGAAAGGCGTGTTCGAAATAGGCGGAGTTGAAGATGCCGGGGGTCAGCACCACGATCTCCGGCTTGCTGATTTTGCGCGGCGACAGCGCGGCGAGAGTATCGAACAGTTTGGCCGGGTAGTCGTCGATGGGCAGAATGCAGTCGTTTTCAAACAGCTCCGGTAGCACGCGCTTGGTAATGGCGCGGTTTTCGAGCATGTAGGCAACGCCCGAGGGCACGCGCAGATTGTCTTCCAGCACATAGAATTTGCCGTCGTCGTTGCGCACCAGATCGGTTCCGCAGATGTGCGCCCACACCCCAAAGGGGGGCGAGACGCCGATGCACTCGGGGCGAAAATTCTGCGAATTGTCGAGCAGGTGCGCAGGAATGATGCCATCCTTGATGATCTGCTGGTCGTGATAGATATCGTCGATAAATCGGTTGAGCGCCTTCAGGCGCTGTTTGAGGCCGGCGGCGAGAACCCGCCAATCCTTCGCCGAGATCGTCCTCGGGATGATGTCGAAGGGCCAGGCGCGGTCGATATTGCCCTCCTCGGTGTAGACGGTGAAACTGACGCCCATCTCCTGGATGGTCGCCTCGGCCATGGCGCGACGGGCCTCGATCTCACTTTTGTCGAGCGTGTCGAGATAGGAAACCAAGCGCCTGGCCGGCAACCGGGGGTTGCCGTTACCGTTGATCAGTTCGTCAAAAAATCCCCTGGCATCGTAGCGCTGCCAATTGATTCCCATAGCTGCTCCTTGTCCATGTCGAGCCGGGTCGACCTCAGCATACTACATGCGGGTTGCTGCTTGTGACCCGACAATCGGGAAGAGCGAGATGCGTATATGCTTCTAGTCAGAGCAAGTTGCAAGCCAACTCGCCAGCGGATGCGCAGGTCTTCGCTGACTGGGTCGTGGTTGGTCATGGAACGTCTGCACCAGCGGCGGTCGTCTCTATCTCGCCGCCATGGGAGCAGAATGGGCAGCGATAGCGGCGCACCAAAAGCGCGCGGCGCTGATCACTCTTGGCGCGCGTCCAGTGTTCTGTTATTGCCGGTGCAGTCTGTAGCGTCTTGCTCCAACGATCAACCGCGGTGCTATAGCCGTGCCCAGCGTTGCTTTGGGGCCGACCGCCGTCACATTCCCGCTATGGCCGAATGCTAGGCTCCAGGGCCTGTAAATACTATCCGCGAGCATTAACCGGCGCTGAGACCGACTGGCTGTTGGCTTCAAAATTGCGTGTACCGTAAGCGTTGTGTGCGGCGTCTCTGGTTCCGCTGGCGACGGCCGTTTGAATGACCGCTGTGGCCGCCGGACCAACAAGGCGTGCAGCGGCAAACCTGAACCAGCGAAGGAAAATCTATCTTGGTCATGAAAGCATCCGATCTTTTTATCGCCTGTCTTGAAGAAGAGGGCATCGAATACATCTTCGGCGTCCCCGGCGAGGAAAACGCGGATTTCATGCTCTCCCTCGAAGACAGCCGGAAAATCAAATTCATCCTCACCCGCCACGAGCAGGGCGCGGCCTTCATGGCGGAGGTGTACGGGCGCTTGACCGGCAACCCCGCCGGCTGTCTGGGCACCCTGGGGCCGGGCGCATCGAACCTGATTACCGGTGTCGCCAATGCCAATATGGATCGCGCGCCGATGCTGGTGCTGACCGGGCAGGGATCGACCAAACGGCTGCACAAGGAATCCCATCAGGTGATGGATGTCGTGGGAATGTTCGAGGCCGTCACCAAGTGGGCGATCTCGATCCGCAACGCCGATACGATTCCTGAGATCGTGCGCAAGGCGGTGCGGTTGGCGCGGATGGAAAAACCCGGTGCCGTGCATATCGAGCTGCCGGAAGACCTCGCCAAGCAGATGACGGCGGAGCAGCCCATGGTGCCCCGTCGGTTTCATCGTTCGGTGCCCGATCCCGGCGTGATTCGCCAGGCGTTCGAGTTGCTGATGAGCGCCAGGCGCCCGGTGATCCTCGCCGGCAACGGCTGCATCCGCAAGCGCGCCAGCAAGGAGCTGCGCGCCTTCTGTGAAACCACCGGTATCGGGGTCATCAGCACGTTCATGGCCAAGGGCTGCGTCGATCGGGACGCGCCCTACTGCCTGTACACCGTGGGTCTCGGCTCCAAGGATCATTCCAACATTGCCCTCGACGACGCCGATCTGGTGATTACGCTCGGTTTCGACATGGTTGAATACCATCCGAGTCTGTGGAATCCGCAGCGCGATAAACGCATTATCCACGCCGATTTCCTGCCGGCCGAGATTGACCAGTGCTATCACCCAGAGATCGAGCTGGTCGGCGATCTGGCGATGATGCTGAAGGAGCTGAACCGGCTGCTGGCGATCCAGGCCGCGCCTCACTTCGATCTCTCCCGCCAACGTCAGGTCCGTCAGAATATGTGGGCCGAGATCGAAGCCCATGCCAAGGACGCTACCAAGGGCAGCATCCGGCCGCAGAAAGCGTTGTGGGACGTGCGCGAAGTCATGGGGCCGGAAGACATCCTGCTGTCCGATGTCGGCGCCCACAAAATGTGGATCGCGCGCCATTACCACTGCCACGAACCCAACACCTGCCTGATTCCCAACGGCTACTGCTCGATGGGCTTCGCTCTGCCGGGCGCGATCGCCGCGAGTCTGGTGCATCCGAACCGGCGCATCCTTGCCATCGCCGGCGACGGCGGTTTCCTGATGAACGTGCAGGAGATGGAGACGGCATTCCGGCTGCAAAGCCGCATCGTCGTGCTGGTGTGGGAGGACAAGGGCTACGGCCTGATCTCCTGGAAACAGCAGACCGAATTCAAGCGCCATACCGACCTGAGTTTCACCAATCCCGATTGGGTGCTGTTGGCGCAGAGCTTTGGCTGGCGCGGCCACGTGTGCAGCGAGAGCCGCGAACTGAAAGCGACGCTGGAGCGCGCCTTCGCCGAGCCCGGCCCGAGCCTGGTGGTGATGCCGGTGGACTACCGCGAAAATCCGCTGCTGACCGAGCGTCTCGGCCAGATCAGCTCGCGGATGTGATGATCTGTTTCCGGACGGCGGGTGCGGTGGTTGTCCTTATGGGGGCTGGATAAATCGACCGCTCCGCAAATTGTCAGCGTCCCCGGGGAGTGCCACCCTCTCTTCACAACGGGCTCGATCGCCTGAGGCGTGCACCGAAGTGGTCGTCGATATACTCGTACTGCGTCCACCAAGATAGCAAGTCTTGCGGGAAACTCGTCACCGCCGATGGATTGTGTAAAAAATCAAAATCTTCGCCGAGGTTAGGCGGACGATTTACCCAATCCACAGTCGAATGGAATACGCCGGCGAAGTGGGAAAACCCTGAGTCGAGAAAAGCCTTGGTCGGAACTTCGGCGCCGCTCTTCTTTGTGATCGCCGGCCGTTCAGTATGGTAACTGTCGGTAATCTGTCGAGTGCGTGGATTCAATTCCAGCGTCAGGTTTCCAATGGGCAGGAATGCCTTCAGGAAGTGCGGCAGGTCGGCGCCAAATGGGCCATGCGGGATACCGCGGGAGTTGAGCGCAAGCACAATGCTATTCTCGCGGCCAATAATGCCCTTCCCAATGTCGTTGTTGATCTTTAGATACTTATCTCGCAGAGCACTGGTGAACCTGAGAATGATCTTCTCGGTTGGAACGGTAAAGCACTCACCGCGTACGATCGGAGGGACCATGTCCGTCCCGATACCGGGGCCCGGAGCGACTGCTGCGACCCAGACTTTGCGGCCATCATGAATGAAGTAGAACTCGGGCCCTTTGCTCTTCTCTGCGGGGGGATGCAATTTGAATCCCCGTTCCATGAGAGTACATGCCAGGTACATTTCCCAGAAACGTTGCAAGAAGTGATTACGGGCGTCAGTCCGGAAGTTATCGTCAGCAAGCGGACAGTAAATCTGCCAAAGAAACTCAACAAATGCTTTTGCTTTAACTAGGTTAGGCGAGTCCCGTACGTTTTGGTAGGAAGGATCCTCAACCTTCCCTGGCAAGAAGAACGAGTTCATCGAGTTAATAACCCGCAGCGGAAAGGCACGCCGACAGGCGTCTGTGCGTCGGCCTCGCCAGAAAAATTTTTTCTACCTCCATCGGATTCATGAGGATATTCCACAGTATCCAACATCGCGAGGGGAGTGTAGCCCAAGCGTAGGATCAGTTTTGCCACCGAGTTTAGCTGGATCGGGGGTATGTCCCGGTGAATGAGATAATCGATGTGCGCTCGATCAAAGATACATTCTTTTTACGGGTAAGCCTAACGGCGGCGTTCGAATTCATGTCCCGACACGACCATAGACCACATTGGTGCCGAACAATCTCGATCAGCTCGAGTCCCTACTCCGTAAGCTGGTACACCAGCGTGCCGCACGACAGAAGACATCGATGATATGTCGGGACGAGCGATTGTCGATCAGAAGATCCCTGCGTTTCGCGCGGAGTTTGATGCGGATGAGGGTATTGGCCAAGGATCGCCCTAGACCGCCGAAGTGCTCACACATCCAGTGCCACGGCGTCCACTGCCACAATCAACCAGTACATGACGACCCACCCGGCGAGTTTCGGATAGAGTTGAGACAGAAAGCCCGGCAATGCTGACTGTGCGGGCCCTGTGCTTTCTAAGCCAATAATTTGATATCTTCGGAAGAAGAAAAGCTAATGCCACTGCCTGAAGCCAAAGCTATCCTCCGCTCGCTGAAAGCAATCATGGTTTCATGAAGACACATCAGCGCCAGGCTCCTTCAAGCGGACATTACTGGTAATCACCTGATGCACGAAGGCCAATTTTTTTATCGCGAGCTCCGAGAGTACAAAAGGGTACATATCCGGTTGCCCCATGCTTCGATTGATGCTGTTGATTGCGTAAGTCAGCGGTAGCCAGCTCGCAATCATGGCCTCGGACGACAGTGGACAATAGCTCGCAACACCATCGGGCGTCGCTGTTGATGTTCCCGCTACGGGTGTGGTCACCCGCAACGAAAACTGGCGGGTTGTTTCCAACGTATCAACAATATGAAGATAGTGTGCCCAACTTTCGGCCCAATCCTCCCAAGGATGAGAACTCGCGTAAGTGCTTACGAAACTCAACTCCCATCCCGCTGGTGGCCCGTTGTCATAGTGGTGCTGCAGAGCAATATCGTAATCGGTTCGCTCGTCGCCGAAGATCTCGCGAAAGGGCTCAAGCAAATCACTCGGATTGACTAGTCGTTCCCAATAATAATGTCCGCTCTCATGGCGAAGATGGCCAAGCAGGGTCCGATAGCGTTCATTCATATCTAGACGCCGACGCTCACGCACTGCGTCGTCCGCCTCTGCGAGATTTATGGTGATTAGGCCTTCGGCGTGCCCCGTCATCACCCGATTACTTTCCTTGAACTCTCCGTCTGGATCGGCAAGAAACGCAAACGCGAGTCCATGCTCGGGATCTTCCTGTTTATTTTGTAGCGGCAAGCCGAGGGCTCGCAACCCGTATACCAGTCGACGTTTGGCGATCTCCAATCGCTGCCAGTAAAGATGATTTTGTGGATTTGAAAGATCGGGAATAGTTTGATTAAGGTTGCACGCGGGACAAAGATCCGCCGGGTTTTCTGCCGGCAGCACCCAGTTGCAAACTTGTTGGTCGCGATAATTCAGACACATTTTATAATTGGCCTGACCTGCTTTCGCCGCGAGCGCACGCCACAGGTTTTCGCCAGCTGGATCGAGTGCGCTCAAAAGATCGACATCTGACAGATAGCCAAGCGCGTGCCCACAGTGAACACACTGGATATTTTCAAAAAAAATGAGCTGATTGCAGACTGAGCAATTAAATAGTTTCATCACCTTATCTCTAATTCAAACACTTCCCTACGAGCAAAGTTTCGCAGGTGAAAAATCCTCTCGTAGATGTGCGGTTCTGCGAAACTGGCCTCGCGATAATTCGATTAAACGCAAGCGCTGGAGTCGAAGCGTTAAACCTCCATTAACTGGCTAGTCTTCAATCTCGCAGGTGTCGCCGGAGACAACACCGCAATCATAATTGATTTAATTGGCACACATGGTTCGTTTTCGCGTGAATCACCGCAACTTCCTACAACAAAGGATTAGACATCTGTGATTGTAGATTTTCAACGAATTTTTAATCCTTAGTATAAGAAATTAGCGACGCGAAGATCAATTAGTGGTTTTACCCCGGGCGGTTTCTAGAATGAAGTGCAACACCCTGGACTGGGTAGGGTGTTGGGATGGGAAAGCACTACGATCATTTGACGGTGGATGAGCGGAACGAGATTCATCGCGGACTGAACCGGGGGATGAGTCAGCGGGCGATCGCCCGCTGGCTCGATCGGCCGCCCTCGGCGGTCTCGCGGGAGATCAGGCGCAATGCGGTGGGCAGGCACTATGACGCAGGACAAGCGCAGCAGGCGGCACGAGCGCGATGTCGCCGGGGCACCCGCAAGCTGCAGGTCGATACGCCCTTGTTTGCCGAGGTTCGCGGGTTGATGAATCAGGGCTGGTCTCCACAGCAGGTTGCGGGCAGACTCCGGCGCATGCATCCGGATGAACCGCCCTGGCAGGTCTCGCACGAGACCCTCTACTGCGCCCTCTACGCCCTGCCGCGGGGTGCCTTGCGCAAAGGAGCTGATCGCGGCGCTGCGCAAGGCCCATCAGCGCCGCAGGCCGCGTACACGCGGGACGGATCGACGCGGCACCTTGCCCAACATGGCCTCGATCCATGGGCGTCCCATCGAAGTCGCGGCGGGGCAGGTGCCGGGGCACTGGGAGGGCGACCTGATCAAGGGCGCCGGCAACCGCAGCGCGGTCGGCACCCTGGTCGAACGCAAGAGCCGCTACCTGCTGCTCGCCCGGATGCAGGATGCCTCTGCGGACGCCACCCTCGAAGCCTTCACCCAACGCTTCCGCCCTGTCCCACCGTGTGTCCGCAAAACCCTGACCTACGATCAAGGACGAGAGAGGGCCCGGCATGAAATCCTGGCACAACGGCTGCGGATCGAGGTCTTCTTCGCCGATCCGCACAGTCCTTGGCAGCGGCCCACCAACGAGAACACCAACGGCTTGATTCGCGAATATCTGCCCAAGGGCATGGACCTGTCGTTGATCTCTCAGGGCGACCTGAAGGCCATTGCCCGGCAATTGAACAATCGCCCACGTCGATGCCTCGACTACGAAACCCCATTCGAGGTCTTCTCACGTGAAATCAGTAACTCAATGGGCGGTGTTGCACTTCAAACTTGAAACCGCC
>JBPPNE010000091.1:0-15643 GCA_051306415.1 Porticoccaceae bacterium | reverse complement strand
GCCATGGTCAAATCAATTGAACAGGCGAGCGAAGAACAGCACC
Source organism: Porticoccaceae bacterium (assembly GCA_051306415.1). Taxonomy (GTDB): domain Bacteria; phylum Pseudomonadota; class Gammaproteobacteria; order Pseudomonadales; family Porticoccaceae; genus CBDDRG01. The sequence continues at coordinate 15,600 of JBPPNE010000091.1, read as the reverse complement.
AGCGCATCCCACAGGCGCCCGAATATCCCCGCTTCCTCAACCACGTGATCCGCCACCAGCGGCGTGTCGAGCAGTAGTTCGCCTTGGTAGGACACCTTCAACCGACCGATCTCGGTGTCGGCGGCGAGGGGGGCTTCGATGATTTCGTTGACGTGGATCTGGGCATCGAGTTTGTCGCGGGTATTGCGCAACATCGTCAAATGGACGTCTGTCGGCACCACCAGATTGACGGCGTTGTCCTTGCCGTACCAGACGCGAACCTGCTCCTGCACCACATCCCCCGCGCTGTAGACCTTGGCCGACTCATAGTAGCGAAAGCCGTAGGACAACAGGGTCGCCGATTCGCGCGCGCGCGCCTCCTCGCCGGCAGTGCCCATCACCACCGAAATCAGCCGCATGCCATCGCGCACCGCCGAGGACACCAGGCAGTAGCCCGCCGCGTCGGTGTGGCCGGTCTTGATGCCATCGACAGTCTTGTCCCGCCACAGCAGCCGGTTGCGGTTGGGCTGGCGAATGCCGTTGTAGTCGAAATACTTTTCCGCATAGATGTCGTAGTGCTCGGGGTGGTCATGGATCAGTGCCCGGGCGAGTAGCGCGAGATCGCGGGCGGTGGTCAGATGTCCCTCCGCGGGCCAGCCGGTAGCGTTCAGGAAGTGGGAGTTCTTCATGCCAATGCGGTCCGCCTGTTGGTTCATGACGTCGGCGAAGGCGACTTCAGAGCCGGCGGCAAATTCGGCGAGGGCCACGGTCGCGTCGTTGCCGGACTGGATGATGACACCACGCAGTAAATCCATCAGCGGCACCTCGGTGCCCACCTTGGCAAACGTCCGCGAGCCGCCGGTGCGCCAGGCGCTCTCGCTGATTGGCACCATCGCGTCTTCCTTCAACTTCCCACTCTTCAGCTCTTCGGCAATGATATAGCTGGACATGATCTTGGTGAGGCTGGCCGGCGGTAGCTGAAGATCGGCATTGTTTTCGGCCAGCACCTTGCCGGTGCTCGCTTCAACCAGGATCCAGGATTTGGCGGCCAGTTGCGGGGCCGCCGGCACCAGCGGGGCCGGGGGCTTGGGGGGCACTGTTTCTGCAACCGGCGAACCTGTTGCCAGGCAGCACAAAATGGGCAGCAGGATTCGCGCAAGCAAACGCTTAGTCATAGTTTTGTCACCGGGATTAGTGTTGTCGCTTAGTGTTGTCATTCTTGGTCTTTGCGCTGGTATCGACACCCCTTCGGGGCAAAAGAACGGTGCAGGAACAGCCGAGCCAGATGGGTGGTCAGAGTTTAACACCGTCTCACTGCTTAGTCAGACACAGCAGCGCCGGCGCGTACAACAATGGAATTCAGGCCCTCACCACGGCGCAGGTGAAGGCGCAGGCGGTCGAGCTGGTTATTCTCCGCCACCGGTCCGATCACCACTCTGAACAGCGAGCGGTGGTCCTGCTCGGCGGAGCGGACAACGACGGGGTAATCGGTCACCTTGGTGAGTCGCCGCTGCAAGGATTTGGCGGACGCCGCGGAGGCAAAGGAGCCCACCTGCAGAAACGTATCGCCGCCGCCATCAGGTGTACCTGCGAGGGGTGGTTTGGTCAGTACCGACGCCGACGACAGCCGCGGCGCCTCCACCGAGTTGCGCTGATAATCCGCCGGATCGATGGCGACAACCTCTACCCGCGCGGTACCCTTCTCAGCGTAGCCCAGTTTTTTTGCCGCGACATAGGACAGATCGATGACGCGATTGTCGTGAAAGGGACCGCGGTCATTCACCCGCACGATCACACTGCGCCCATTTTCGAGATTGGTGACCCGCGCATAACTGGGGATCGGCAGCCGGGTGTGGGCGGCGTTCATGGTGTACATGCTGTAGGGCTCACCATTCGCGGTATTCTGACCGTGAAACTTGCTGCCGTACCAAGAGGCGATACCGACCTCCCGATAGCCCCGACTGCTGGGCAGCAGCCGATAGGTTTTGCCGAGAATCTCATAAGGGTTCTTGTTGCCGGCCCGGGTAATCGGCTCGTATTTCGGCACCGCATCGGGAATGCGACTGACATCGACGTCACCGCCGGGCGGACCATCTTTCGTCGGCCGTTGCAGCCCACCGCTGCCACCAGAACAGGCCGCCAACAAGCCGATCAAAGTGAGCCCGACAATACCCAGCCAGAGCGTCGGGCTAGGGGCTCGCACTGTGCATTTCCCCGGCGATGGCTTGGCTCAGCTCGTTGATGGCCATGGCGTAGCGATGGCTATTGTTATAGCGGGTGATGGTGTAAAAGTTTTGCAGACCAAGCCAGAACTCGGATCCTGATTCCGCATCCAGCTCAATCGGGATCGCCTTGGTCTCCGGTGGCAGGCCCGCTGCCACCGGAGTAAACCCCTGCGCCTTCAATTCATCGAGGGCGAGAGTGGGGGGCACTAACTGATTGACCAGTCCCGCGTTGTAATTGGGAGCGGCGACCGCGCGAACCACTGGCAGTTGACCTGGCTGCCAACCATGACGAGCAAAATAGTTGGCGACGCTGCCGATGGCGTCGACGGGGTTATTCCAGATATCCACCTCGGTGTCGCCGTTGTAATCCACCGCATAATTGCGATAGCTGCTCGGCATGAACTGGCCGAAACCCATGGCACCGGCGTAGGAGCCGGTCAGCGCCAGCGGATCGCGCTTCTGCTCACGGCTCAGCAGCAGAAATTGCTCCAGTTCCTTGGTGAAAAAGGGACTCCGCTTGGGGTAGTCAAACGCCAGTGTGGCCAGGGCGTCGATGACCCGAAAGGAGCCTTTGTTGCGGCCATAAAAGGTCTCGACACCGATGATCGCCACGATAACAGCGGGGTCCACGCCGTAGTCGGCTTGCGCCCGCTCTAAGGCTGAGCGGTGCTCGCGCCAAAAATCGACACCCGCCGCAATTCGTTGATAGGTGATAAAAATCAGTCGGTAGTCCTTCCACGGCTTCACCTTTTCGGCGGGCCTGTCCATCAGGTCGATGATCGGCTGGCGGAATTCAACCTGGCCGAAGAGCTCTTCCAGCGCCTCGTGATCGAACTGGTGTTCACTCACCATGCGCTCAATGAACGCTTCGGCACTGGGGTGCTGGCTGTACCCAGGGTGAACGGAACTGGCCGCGGGGCACACCACGGCTAGCATCGCCGCGATCACAAAAACTACTTGTCTCATGGCCTCATCCGTTGTTTCTCCGTGCTAACCGCCATCAGCATACCAAACCCGATCATCAGGGTCATGATTGAGGTGCCGCCATAGCTTACTAGCGGTAGAGGCACCCCCACCACAGGCAGTATCCCCGACACCATTCCCATGTTGACAAACACATACACAGAAAACGTCAGCGTGATGCTCCCCGCAAGCAGACGCCCGAACATCGTCTGCGCCCCCAAGGCGATCACACCCCCGCGCAAAACAACCAGCGCGTACAGGGTCAACAGCAACACCACACCAACCAGGCCAAACTCCTCGCCCAACACCGCGATGATGAAATCGGTGTGGCTTTCCGGCAGAAAATCCAGTTGCGACTGCGTGCCTTCAAACCAGCCCTTGCCATGCCAACCGCCGGAGCCGATCGCGGTGGTAGATTGAATAATGTTCCAGCCCGCACCGAGCTTGTCGGACTGCGGATCGAGCAGCGTCAGAATGCGGTTTCGCTGGTAGTCGTGGAGCAGATAAATCCAGAACACCGGCGCCGCCACCGCCGCGGCAAGGCCAGCGCCAAACAGATAGCGCTTGCCGATCCCCGCCAGGAACAGCACGAAAAAGCCCGCCGCAGAAATCAGCAGTGCCGTACCCAAATCCGGCTGCACGCCCACCAATATCGCCGGCACTATCACCAAGCCCAACGCGATGCTCACCCGTTTGACGTCCGGCGGCAACACCCGCTGACTCAGATAACTCGATAGCATCAACGGCGCCGCGACACGGAGGATTTCCGACGGCTGGAAGCGCATGAAGCCCAGATCCAACCAGCGCTGAGCGCCCTTGGCGTCCGCACCAAAGAAAAAAACCGCAACCAGTAGCGCGACTCCGACCGCATAGGGCAGCACCGCCCAGCGCTCCATGAAGCGAAGGGGAACCTGGGCGATAACCACTATCAAGCCAAGGCCCGCGCCCATGAACAGCATCTGCCGTTCAACATACTCGGTGTCGCGGCCACTGGCACTGTACAAAACGGTAATGCCGACCGCCATCAACAGCAGCAACAGGGCCAGCAGAGTCCCATCGATACGCACTCGCCGCCACGCCGGGTGTCCGCCGTACACTGCCGAGCCCGAGGGGTTTTCGCGACGGAGAAATTCCGCTTGCCTCATTGCGGCTTCACCTCAGGGAGAGTGGACGTATCTTCGCCCTCAACAGTGACCGCGGTTTCACCCACCGCGTCTTCCGTCGGCTGTTGAGCCTTCAGATAATCCGCGAGATAGGCATCGATGACTTGGCGGGCCACCGGCGCCGCGCGGGAACTGCCATGCTCGCCATTTTCGACCAGCACCCCGACCGCAATGCGCGGGTCATCGGCGGGCGCAAAAGCGATAAACAACGCGTGGTCGCGGCGCAGCTTAGCCACCTTGGTGATGTCGTATTTTTCATTCTGTTTCATGCCCACCACCTGCGCGGTTCCGGTTTTTCCCGCCATCAGATAGCTGAGGTGGGCCACCGCCTGACGGGCGGTACCGCGCGGCCCGTGGATCACGCCCTTCATGCCGTCGATGACCTGGTCCCAATACTTGGCGGGGATCGTGATTGGCTTGCCTGGCGGCTCTGACGCCCTGGTCTCACCGCCGATGGCGTGCACCAGGCGAGGCTCCCTCACCTCACCGCGAGTGGCCATCCGACTGGCCATCACCGCCAGTTGTAACGGGGACATCAGCATAAAGCCTTGCCCGATGCTGGTATTCACCGTATCGCCAGGATACCAGGGCTGGCCGTAGCGACCACGTTTCCACGCCGCCGATGGCATCACCCCCGCCGGCTCGCCGGGAAGATCGATACCGGATGGCCGCCCGAGCCCAAACAGGTCGCCATAATGGTGCAGCCGGTCGATGCCCATGCGCACGCCGAGGGTGTAAAAAAACACATCGCAGGATTGCGCGATGGCATCGTAAACGCCGACCCGACCATGCCCACCGCGTTTCCAGTCCCGATACTTGCGCACGCCGTTGTCGAGCTGGAAAAACCCGGGATCGTAGACTGTGAAACTCGGCTCCACCACCCCGCTATCGAGACCGGCGAGCGCAAACAGCGGCTTCACCGTCGAACCGGGTGGATAGAGACCGCGCATCGCGCGGTCAAACAGGGGCCGCTCGGGCGAATTGGTCAAATCCTGGTAGTTGGCGTGACTGATGCCGGTAACGAACAGGTTCGGATCAAATCCCGGCGTACTCGCCATCACTACGACACCACCGGTAGCGGTCTCGATCGCGACCACCGCGCCCTTGTCCTCGCCAAGGGCCTGGATCGCAATCGCCTGTAATTTACTGTCGAGATACAAGTGCAAGTCCTCTCCCTGCACCGGATCAATCCGCTCCAGCATGCGCATCGCACGGCCCCGTGCATTGGTTTCGACGAACTCGTAACCGACTTTGCCGAGCAGACGATCTTCGTAATATTTTTCCAGTCCGGTCTTGCCGATCTGGTGAACCCCGCTGTAACGCTGCGGATCGAGCGTTTTCAGCTCGGCTTCATTGATCCGCCCGGCATAACCAACGACATGGGCAAACTGGGTGTCCAGCGGATAGTGGCGCACCAGTTGCGCCGACACCTCAATACCGGCCAGACGATACTCGTTGACGGCGAGAACGCCTTGCTCCTCGTCATTCAGGTTGTAGCGCAGAGGCACGCCCTCATAGGGTCGGCGGTGACTGAGCAACTTGCGAAAGCGGCGGATTTCGACGTCGTCAATAGCCAACAGGCGGGTTAATTCGGCGAGTAAAACTTCCATATCCGGGGTGCGCTCGACGACGACCAATAACGTGATCCCCGGCTGATTTTCAGCGAGCAGGACACCGTTGCGGTCGTAGATCAGACCACGTGCCGGTGGAATCGGACGGATGTGAACCCGGTTGCTCTCCGAACGGGTGACAAAATCGTCGTGCCGGATAACCTGAAGATAGAAATACCGCCCCAGCAACAGCAACAACAACACACACACGCCGCTGATCGCGATGCCAGTGCGGATCGCAAACAGGCGCGACTCCGACTCGCGATTTTTGAGGATGCGATGGTCAGACATGGCGTTGGCGGCCACCTATATCGAGTGGTGCCCTCGCCCAGAGCAACCGGCATGACTGTCTCATCGGTGGTAGGGATGTCCGCTGTGCATCGACCAGGCCCGATAGATCTGCTCGACCACAACGATGCGCACCAGCGCATGGGGCAGCGTCAGCGGCGACAGCGACCAGTGCGCCGCCGCGATGGTCAAGCAGCGCGGCGACAGTCCATCCGGGCCACCGATCAACAGGCTGTAGTTATCGCCACTGGCCCGCCACTGATTGAGCTGTCCAGCCAGCTCCGCCGTACTCCAGGGTTTGCCCGCGACTTCGAGTGCGATCACCCGGTCATCGCCCACGGCCTTGAGTATCCCCTCCGCCTCGGCGTCGATCGCGCGCTGCACCGGTTGGCCCTTGCCGCGCATCCCCAGCGGCAACTCGACCAGCTGGATACTCCACTCAGCAGGCAGGCGGCGCACATAATCCTGATAACCGGCGCTCACCCAGGCGGGCATTTTCTTGCCGATCGCAATGATGCGCAGCCGCAAGGCGCTAGTCTCCCCCGCTGCGCCGATCGCCGGGGCGCAAGGACCACAGCTTTTCGAGCTCGTAAAAGGCCCGCGTCGCCGGCAACATCACATGCACCACAACATCGCCGAAATCCACCAGCGCCCATTCAGCGGTTTCCAGACCCTCAACGCCGAGGGGCCGATACCCCGCCTTTTTACCCGCCTCGACAACATGGTCGGCGAGCGCCTTGACCTGGCGTGGCGAGGTGCCGCTGGCGATAACCAGCGTATCCATCACATCGGTGAGGGCGGTGACATCGAGGGTGACGAGGTCATGCGCCTTGATGTCTTCGAGTGCAGCAATGGCAATATCGATCAAGGGACTTTGCATGCTAAGTCCTGTGGCCAAAGCGTGAAGCCGATCACTGCCGGTACAGGCGGTGTTGGCTGATGTAATCGAGCACCGAATCGGGAACCAGATAGCGCGCCGATTGCCCGGCCGCGAGATCCGCACGAATCCGCGTCGCCGATACCGGTAGCAGCGTCATTTCAACAACCAGGATGCGTCCGCCTGCTGTCACGCCAAGATGGGTGTGGTCACTGGTCAAACGCTCAGCCATCCAGGCCGCTACCGCGCCATTCTCGGGCAGGTGCCAACCGGGTCGGGCCGCCACCACCAGGTGCGCAAAATCGGTGAGTGCCTGCCACTGCCGCCAATCGGTGAGTTTGACCAGTGAATCCATGCCCACGCACAGGCAGACGGGGGCTTGCGCGTCCAACTCGGCGCGCAGCTCGCGTAGCGTATCGATGGTGTAGGACGGGCCATCCCGTCGCAGTTCGCGATCATCGACGACGAGCCTCGGCTCGCCGGCTATCGCCCGCCGCAACATTTCCCGGCGATGTTCGGCAGCCGCCAGTGGCTGCTCCCGATGGGGTGGGCGGGCAGCGGGCAGCAGACGCATCTCGTCCAGATCAAGGAGCTGGCGCAGCTCAACGGCGGTGCGCAGGTGGCCGATGTGAACCGGATCGAAGGTGCCGCCAAAAATGCCGATGCCGCTCAAGGGCTGACCACAGGGGGCGGATTTACGCCGCCGCGTTCATCGCTGGGCTCATCCACAGGCCTCTTGTTCACGAGCTTCTCATGCACGGATTGCTCATTCACGAACATGGCCATCGCCGAGGACAATGAATTTCTGGCTGGTCAAGCCTTCGAGCCCGACCGGCCCGCGGGCGTGAATCTTGTCGGTGGAAATGCCGATCTCCGCACCCAGGCCGTATTCGAAACCGTCGGCGAAGCGGGTCGAGGCATTGATCATCACCGAGCTCGAATCCACCTCCGTGATGAACCGTCGCCCACGGCTGTAGTCCTCGGTGACGATCGCCTCGGTATGCTGTGAGCTGTAGGCATAAATATGTTCGATCGCCGCGTCGAGCCCCGCCACCACGCGGATCGCCAGCACCGGAGCCAGATATTCAGCGTACCAGTCGGCCTCGCTTGCCGGCACACAGGCAACACCTGTAGTGGCGAGGATAGCGCGGGTTTTGTCACACCCCCGCAGTTCCACGCCATGATCGGTGTAAGCAGCGCCCAGGCGCGGCAGTATCGCCGCCGCGACACTTTCCGCGACCAGCAGTGTCTCCATCGCATTGCAGACGCCGTAGCGGTGGGTCTTGGCGTTCAGCGCGATCCGAAATGCCTTGTCGGGATCCGCGCCGTCGTCGATATAGACATGGCAGACGCCGTCCAGGTGCTTGATGACCGGCACCTTGGCATCCCGGCTGATGCGCTCGATCAGGCCCTTGCCGCCGCGTGGCACGATAACGTCCACATACTCCGGCATCGCGATCAACTCACCGACGGCGGCGCGGTCGGTGGTGTCCACCACCTGCACCGCCGTCGGCGGCAGCCCGGCCTGCCGCAGACCGACGTCGATGCAGGCGGCGATGGCGCGGTTCGAGTGAATCGACTCGCTGCCACCGCGCAGGATGGCCGCATTGCCCGCCTTCAGGCACAGGCTCCCCGCCTCCACGGTCACATTGGGGCGGGATTCGTAGATGATGCCGATGACGCCCAGGGGCACGCGCATCCTGCCCACCTGGATGCCGCTGGGGCGGTAGTTCATGCCGGTGATTTCACCCACCGGATCGGCCAGGGCGGCGACCTGGCGCAGCCCTTCGAGCATGCCGTCGATGCGCGCCGGGGTCAGCTCCAGGCGATCGACAAGCGCGTCATCGAGCCCCTGGTCGCGAGCGTTGACGAGATCGCGACCGTTAGCGCTCGCGAGTTCGGCCCGCTGCCCATCAATCGCCTCGACCATGGCGAGCAGGGCCGCATTCTTCTGCCGCGTACTGGCGCGGGCCATTGCCCGCGATGCGGCGCGGGCCCGCTCGCCGAGCGCCAGCATATAGGCCTTGATGTCCATTGAATTTCTCACTCGCACAGCGGATTCTGAATCAATCAGCATTATACAGACCCGATCCGGTCAGACCAGAAGCAGCCCACGCAGCAGGCGCCTGCCGCGTGCGCCGCCAGTTTGCAGCGGCGGCTAAAATCCCGCACCATCCGCGAACCATTTTTTACCACTATCATTAGCACCATCACTATCGCAAGCGGAGGAAACACCAGCATGAAAAAAATCGGCGGCGGCTTTTACTGGCAGGATCTGAAGGTCGGCGATTGCTTCGAATCCTGGGGACGCACCATGCTCGAAGCCGACATCAGTACCTTCATCAATCTGGTGGGGTTGCACGAGGTGGTGTTCACCGACCGCGAGTTTCTGCGCGAAAAGTCCGTCATCAAGCGCCCGTTCGCGCCGGGCGCGCTGGTCTACAGCTTCGCCGAGGGCCTGCTGCTGCCGACCATGCAGGGTACCGGCATGGCGTTCCTCAACATGGAACTCGACATCAAGCGGCCCTGCTTCGCCGGCGACACCATCCATGTCGAGTTGGAAGTGATTGAGGTGCGGCAAACCCGCGAGGGCAACCGCGGCCTCGTGCGCACCTTCAACAAGGTCGTCAATCAGCACGGCGAGGTGATCCTCACCTACAACCCGTTGCGCATGTTGAAAGGTCGCCCCGAATAACCGCGTCAGCGTCGTCCGCTCGCGGTGCTGGCGGCGCCGAGGGATTCGCCGGCTATATCGGCGGCTTCGGTCGTTGCAGATTGGCAACCCAGGTGCGCACCTGCGCCAGGCGTTCGTCGGGATTGTCGGCCTCAAGCAGTCCGACTTTGATCGCCGCCACCACCGGCAGCAGATCCGCCAGTCGCCAGGCGAGGGTCGAGCGACTCATGGCGGGGCCCAGGTAGTGCTCCTCAACACCGAACTTGCGCGCGAGGAAATCGAGCAGACCGACCAGGTCCGCGTCTTCTTCGCCCACCAACTGCTCATCCTCCGCCGGCAGTAGTACAACCCGGCCGATCATCAGCCCGTCGTCATCGACGCTGGTGCTCACCACGCGCAGGCGCTGGTCGCCCGCGACCGTCACCCCGAGCAAACCATTGGGCATTTGCGTCCAGTCGCGGATCGCCACCAGCGTACCCCAGTGCCAGATTTCGGGAGTTTCTCCGGCTTCCCGTCCGTTGACGATGGGAACCACACCGAAAGGACTACCATCGGCCAGGGATTCGCGCACCAGGCGCAGGTAGCGCTGCTCGAAAATCTGCATCCGCAGCGGCACGCCGGGGAACAGGACGCGCTGCAGGGGGAACAGAGGTAGGCGTGTGGTGGGCGCGGTAGTTGCCATGGCAGCTCTCAATATGAAGCGCGGGAAATGAAGCGCGAACTGCGTTTGTAGCCGCAAATCCGCTGACGCGCAACTCTCGTGCTTGCACTTGCAGCACCCGGTTGCTCAACTCCGCGCGACGACTACGGCCCACCGCCGCTCAGCGCAACACCAGATGAACGCACGTTTACCACTCTGGTGACTTCGAGTACCATCGGGCTCCACCTATAAAAATAGTCAGGAGATTGCCCGATGACAACTACCCTCAACCCCGCCCTGTTCGCCCTCGCCGGCTTCGCCGGCTGGACCGCGCTGCTCGCCGTCTTCTTGGTCGGTGTACGTTTGTTCAATGCTTTCGCCGGCGCCAAGATCCCCCTCAACCGGTTTTCCCCGGGCGGCGACGACCTGCCCGGTTTCGGCCAGCGCTACACCCGCGCGCACCTGAACTGCCTGGAGGTGTTGCCAATCTTTGCCGCCGTCGTGATCGCCGCTGGACTGTCTAATCAGTTGGCCATCATGGAAAGCACCGCGATGTACATCCTCTACGCGCGGATCGCCCAGTCGGTGATCCACATGATCTCCACCGCACTGCCAATGGTGTTGCTGCGCGGCACTTTCTTTTTCATCCAGCTCGCACTGCTGCTCTGCTACGTCTATCAGATGCTGTGCCGCTGATTCCTCGCCGCGATAAAAAACCCCCGCTCAGCGGGGATTTTTTATCGCTCTGCCTGGCGTCCTGAAAGTAGCGGCGCGTTTGCCCACATTACCAGCCTGCTCGCCGTCAACCCCTGAACACCGGCTTGCGCTTTTCGACAAAGGCCGCCACCCCTTCGCGACCGTCGTGACTGCCGGCGAGCGCGGAGATCGCGCGGGACTCCTTCTCCATCTGCGACTCCAGACTCTCGGTCGCGCCGGACAGAATCAGCCGCTTGGTCTCCCCGTAGGCGGTGGTCGGTCCCGCGGCAAGCTTGCGCGCAAGTGCCAGCGCGGTGTCGAGCAACTCGTCATCGGCGACCACCTGGTTGACCAGACCCCAGTTCAGCGCCTCCCGCGCGGTCAGCACCCGGTTCAACAACGCCATCTCCTTGGCCCGGCGCATGCCGACGATGCGCGCGAGATAAAAGCTCGAACTACCGTCCGGCGGCAAGCCGGCGTTGGTATAGGCCATGGTGAACTTTGCCGACTCCGCGGCAATCGCGAGGTCGGTAGTCAGCGCCAGACTCAAACCGCCGCCCGCGGCGGTGCCGTTGATGGCGGCAATTACCGGTGGCGCCATCCAGTTGAATTTGGCGATGGCGCCGTGAAACAGCTGAGTCACCAACTTGAGATGGCTGGAGACCCGATCGCCTTGGGCGTGGAAATCCTTGAGACCGCCGCCGACACAGAACATGCGGCCAGTGCCGGTAAGCACCACCGCGCGCACCGCCGGATCCTCATCGCAAACAATCGCGGCATCCAGCAGTTCGCGAACCATACCGTGGACGACGGGATTGCCCTGCTGCGGGCGATTCAGCGTAATCAGGCCGACACCGTCGCGGATGTCCAACGTCAAGTGCTCACCAGTCATTGCGTATCCCCCGTTTGTTGGGCAGCCCCATTTTTTGAATTACATAATCGTTTTGAATTACATAATCGCGGGCCATGCTCCCACAGCGACCATGGACGGTCAATCAATGCCCCGACACCGCTTGCAAACACTCGCGGGGGAACCACCGCCTCGCACTTGTGCGCAACCAAACTCTGAACTAGGCTGACTACAGATAAAAATCATAATGTGAAGAGGAGAATCGCCATGTTAGCCAAACTACTACTCTGGATCAGCGCCATCGCCTTTGCCGGTTACGGCCTGCTGTGTGCAATCCAGCCCGAAGTCGCCGCCGGCTATGCCGGGCTCGGGCTCACCAATGCCGACGCCCGCATCGAGATGGGCGCGATGTACGGCGGACTGCAAATCGGCGTCGGCCTGTTCTGCATGCTGGCCGCCGTCAACGACCACTACCGGATGCCCGGCCTCGTCGTCATCGCGCTACTGGTCGGTGGGCTCGCAACAATGCGTTCCTACGGCCTCGCCACCGCGAGCGGTGATGTCACCCTTTACACGACCGGCGCCGTCAGCTTTGAGCTGCTGACCACCGTCATCGCGCTGATCTGCATCGCAATGGAGAGAAAACACCAGCCAGCGCTGTAATTTCGCGGCGGGGCAAGCCTTCGCGGCAGACATCGGCAGCGGGTTACAATCGCCGCGTTTGCGCAAACGCGATGGGCGTAACCCGAGCCAACGACAGGTATCCGTGAAATGACTGAGACCTCGCCAACCCTGTGGCAGCGCGTGCGGCAGGCGCTCTGGCCCCAGCGCTCGACGCCCGAGCGCTGGGGCATCGTGCTCACGACCCTGTTCGCGCTCTACCTACTGCTGGGCTTCCTGCTGGTGCCGGTGATCGTCAAGCAGCAACTGATCGCCCAAACGCACAAGGCGACCGGGCGCGAGATGACCGTCGAGCATGTGAAGTTCAACCCGCTGCGGCTCGCGCTGACTATCAACGGTCTGAGCCTGAAGGAAGCAAATGGCGAGCCCTTCGCCGGCTGGGACAGCTTCTACGTCAACTTCGAGGCATCGTCGCTGTTCAAGCGCGCGCTGACCTTTGCCGAAATCCGCCTGACCAAGCCGCGGGCACAGGTTCGCCGCCTGACCGCGGATACCTTCAATTTTACCAGCATGATCAGCGGCGCCGCGCCAGCGCAAGCCACCCCTGAGCCACCAAAACCGGAATCCACAGAGCCCGCGGCGCTGCCCGCCATTCTGATCCAGCAGCTCAGCGTCAGCGACGGCGAGCTGGTCTATCGCGATGACACCCACGCCGAAGCGCCGGTGCTGAAATACCTGCCGGTCAATTTCAGCGTCAAGGCGTTCAGCACCCGCGCGCAGCAAAACGTGCAGACCCAAGCGGAGTTGACGATCAATGGCGAGGCTGGCGAACAGTTCCATTGGCAGGGCGACCTCAGCCTGCCGACACTGGCGTCCAGCGGCAACGTCGAGGCCCGCGGCTTCGACATCGCCGCGCTGTCCCGCTTCGCCGATGAGTCTCTGCCCTTTCGCCTCGCCCGCGGCAAGCTCAATGCCCGCGTCAATTACCGGTTGACGATGGGCGACGATGCCACGAGCAGCGGCCTTTTGATCAATTTGTCCGAAGGTGCGCTGACCCTCGGCGACCTCGCCATCGCCGACAAAGCGACACCGGATGCGACGCCGATCGAGATCGCCGCCATCCAGATCGATGGCGTCGGCCTGGATAGCGGGGGAAAAACGGTCAGCATTGAGCAGGTCGCCGTCAACGGTGGCAAAATCGCCGGCACCCTCGCCGCCGATGGCGAGCTCGATCTGCTCAAGTTGTTCACGCCCACCACCCCAGCCGGGGCGGACACGGCACTGCCCGATCCAAAGCCCTGGCTGCTCACGCTGACCAAGGCCAGCCTGGACGGCTTTCGCGTCCAAGTCACCGACCAGGGGCCAGCCACACCGGCAACCCTCGCGCTCGACCCGCTGCGAGTGACCCTGGAAAATTTCCGCAGCGACAACCGCGAGCCGCTTCAGCTCGCCATTGACAGTGGCTTCAATGACAGCGGCCGGCTGCGCGCCAGCGGGCCGGCCAGCCTCGCACCAGTACAGGCAACGATGAAGATCGAGGCGGAGAAAATCCCCCTCGCCGGATTTCAGCCCTACATCAGTCAGACGATCAATATCCAGCTGCACAGCGGCACGGCAAGCACGGTCGGCACCCTGACCTATCCCGAGGCCGGGCAAAGCACCGGGCTGAGTTATCAGGGCGATGCCGGCGTCGACGATCTGAAAACGACCGACAACCGCTTCAACCGGGAATTTCTCAGCTGGAAACAGTTAGCCATCAAAAACCTCCACTTCCAGCAGACCGCCAACCGCACCACCATCGACCGGATCGAATTCGACCAGCTCTACGGCCGTTTCGCGATCCGCGCCGACGGTACCACCAACGTCGAAAAGCTGCTGGTTCCCCGGCCCACAACCGAGACACCGGCGAAACCCATGGCAATCGTGATCGGCAAGATCGCCATTGCCGACAGCGCGGCCTATTTCGCCGACCTGACCATGAACCCCGACTTCAGAACGGGCATCTTCAACCTGAAGGGAGCCATCGAGGGCATCGATTCCGGCAGCGGCCAGCCCATCGGCGTCGACCTCAAGGGCCAAGTCGACCGCTATGCGCCGGTCACCATTGCGGGGCAGGTCAATCCGTTCAAAGCCTCGACGACTCTGGACATGAAGCTCACCTTCAAGAATCTCGACATGACCACCTTGACGCCCTATTCCGGGGTTTACGCCGGGCATCGCATCAAGCAGGGGCAGCTATCGGTCGATCTCCACTACCAGCTCGACAATGACCAGATTCTCGGCCAGAACCACATCGTCATGAACCAGATGGAGCTTGGCGAGCGGGTCGAAAGCCCGAAAGCGATCGACCTGCCATTGCGCCTCGCCCTCGCGCTGCTGAAGGACAGCAAAGGCGTCATCGACCTGGGTCTCGAAGTCAAAGGCAACGTCAATGAGCCCAGCTTCAGCGTTGGCGGGCTCATTTTCGTGGCCTTCAAGAATCTCATCGTCAAAGCGGTCAGCGCGCCCTTCAACCTGATCGCGGGTTTGGCGGGAGGTAGCGGGGACAGTGGCCCATTGGATGCCATCGCTTTCGCACCCGGGTCGGAGCAACTCGACGCGCCCGAGAAAGCCAAGCTTGATCTGCTGGTGAAAGCCCTCGCCGAGCGACCGCAACTGCGCCTGGACGTCACCGGCAATACCCTGCCCGACCAAGACACCACGGCGCTCGCGCAGAGTCAGCTGGATCGCCAGCTCGCCGTACTGTTCACCGATAGTGGCGAGGATAGCGATCAGCCTTGGCCAGGACTGAACGCCGCCGTTGCGGACAAGTCATTCAAAAAGAAATTCTACGCGCTGTACGAAAGTACCACCGGGGAGAGCGCCAAGACTCGGCGCAAGATCATCGACACCGCACTGAGCGCGGACAACAAGGATCCCAGCGACGAGGAGATAGACGCTGCTCTCCATGACCATATCCATCACGAGTTACTGGCGCGCCAGCAAGTGCCAGCGAAGGCGCTTTCCCAGCTTGC
>JBPPNE010000090.1:0-2086 GCA_051306415.1 Porticoccaceae bacterium | reverse complement strand
CAACTCCCACGGTCGTAATTCAATTCCCAATTTCTGATTTATGCCTCTTCCACTGGCCATACCTCGGCCAGCACACGAAACGCACTGGCGGCGACGGGCCAACCGGCGTAGTGCGCGGCGTGGATGATCATCGCTTCCAACTGTTCACGTTCCACGCCTAGATTTTTGGCACCCGGGAAGTGAATGCGCTGCTCGGCCTCGCGATTGAGTGCGACGAGAATGGTACAGGTGATCAGGGAGCGCAGCTCCAGTGGCAGTTCCTCGCCTTGCCAGACATCGCCAAACAGATGCTCCATGGTGTATTGAGTAAATTTTTCCGGCATTGCGGCCCGGGCCGATTTCGCTGGCCGCTCCTGGCCCGCGGTCAGCTTTTTGAAAAATGCGATGCCTTTTTTTCTCTTTTCTTCGTCAGACATAATCAACGCTCCAGATTACTGCTTGTAGTTTGTTTTAATGTTGGATCGGCGCGCGTGCTCAACTCCGAGCCTGCGTTTTTTGTGTTTTTGTCGCTTCGGTTACCAGAATACCTTCCTGCTCCAGAGCTAGAATTTCCGCTTCGCCCAGTCCGAGATATTCTTTTAAAACCTCGGCATTGTGCTCCCCCCGGTGGGGCGCGCGCAAATCCAGTTGCCCGGGAAAATCGGAAAAGCGGAAGGGAAAGCCGGGTGCTTCGAAATCGCCAAAATCGTCATCCTTGATAGTACGCACCGTACCGCGCTGGCGGTGATGCGGGTGATTGATGGTCTGGCCGATGTCCAGCACCGGCGCATAGGGGACGCGGTGTTCATCGAACTTGGCCAGTGCGGCGGCGGTAGTCTCGTGGCTGGCAATCCAGTCGTTGATCAGCGCGATGATGTCCTTTTTGCGCCGCACGCGGTCGCTGTTGTCCTTATAGTCTGGGTGGCGCGCCAGATCCTCCCGATCCATGGCTGAGCACAGTTGTCGCCACTGGCGGTTGGTGGGGCAGGCAATGGCAATGTATTCCTCTGGGTCTTTGCCGAAAAAGATGCCGAGGGGTGCCCCCGCTCCCAGGTGGGAACCGGTACGTTTGGGATTGATCTTGCCGTCAGAAGCACTGTAGAGCTGCACATTGAGATCTTGGCAGTGGTAGTAGCTGTCGAGCAGTGAAATATCGATGTGCTGGCCGCGACCGGTTTTCTCCCGGTACAGCAGTGCGCAGGCGATGGCACCGAGGCCGTGCACACCCGTCATTACATCGCCTATCCCCAGTCCCGGCAGTGACGGCGGCCGGTCCGGCTCGCCGATCACATGGGTGACCCCTGAAAAAGCCTGGGCGATAAAGTCATAGCCTGGGCGCGAGGATAGCGGTCCGGTTTGACCAAACGCAGAAATGGAGCACATCACCAGCCTGGGGTTGATGGCTGCCAGGGTCTCGTAATCGAGGCCCATGCGCGCGATCGCCCCCGGTGCGAAATTCTCCACCAGCACATCCACTTCCTTGACCATATCCTTGATGATCGCCAGACCCTTGGGGGTTTTGACATCGATAAACAGACTCTTTTTACCCCGGTTCTGCTGGATGTAAAACGCACTGCGCTGGTTGCGCACAGTGGGGAAGGCGTGGGTCATGTCGCCTACCGGTGGGATCTCCACTTTGATAACCTCAGCACCCATTTCGACAAAGAGGCGGGTAGCTGTCGGCCCGGCCAGGGCGTGAGTGAAGTCGAGCACCTTGTAGCCATCGAGGACATGCTTGAGTTGGGTCTTGGACACGGTAGCCTCCCGGCCCTATTGGGCCCTGGTATTTTTATCGTAGTTTTATTGGCGCTTACAATTTGTCGCTGTCTATACTAGCGCGGTTATTCCTCAAAGACAGTTGCTGTCCCCAATTTCATTGATTATTGGCGGGTGTGCTCAGGCCACAGTTTAAGCGACTGCTTAAGTGACTGCGCCACCGCGTCGACTAGAATCCACTTAGTTCGCACGTAATAAGCCGAGTGGTGGCCAGCGGTTCCGCGCTGGTCGGGAAAGGGCCGCTACACAGCACAGGCGCCTGACCGGGATGCCCGAACGTCCGCACACCAACCGGTGGATTACGCAATGTATTACGGCTGGATATTGTTAG
>JBPPNE010000089.1:0-6912 GCA_051306415.1 Porticoccaceae bacterium | reverse complement strand
CGTTATCGCGCATGGCCTTGAGGCCGGCAGCGCCGACCCTGTGGCCGCGAATTCCGCTGTCACCCACGCAGTCTGGGGCGACTTGCTCACCGACGCCGGTGCAGCGCACGCGACTGCACAGGCGCTCGCGCTGACCGGCAAGATTGACATCCTGGTCAATAACTACGGTGCCGCCGGCGACAACAATTGGCAGACCGCCGATACCGACGCCTGGCTGCACATGTATCAGCTCAATGTGCTGTCGGCGGCGCGGATGATCCGGCTGCTGCGGCCGCAGATGCAGGCGCTCGGCTGGGGCCGGATCATCCAGCTCGGCACCATCGGCTCCACCCAGCCCAATTCGCTGCGGCCTCACTACTATGCCGCCAAAGCGGCGCTGGCCAATATCGCGGTGAGCCTCGCCAAGGAGCTGGCCGGCAGCGGCATCACCGTCAACACGGTGTCGCCGGGCTATATCCGCACCCCCGAGGTGGAGACCGCATTTCGCCGACGCGCCCAGCGCAAGGGCTGGGGTGACGACTGGCAGACCATAGAAGCCCATATCGTCGCCGAGCAGTTCCCGAACCCGGTCGGGCGTATCGCCACCCGCGAAGAAGTAGCTGACCTGGTCTGTTTTGTTGCGAGCCCAAGGGCCGGCTTCATCAATGGCCAGAATCTGCGCATCGATGGCGGCCATATCGATATCGTGCATTGAGGATCGTTTGATCAGAACAGTCGCGACCAGCGCCCACCATCCAGGATGGATTTTAAAGCGCAACCGGAACGCCCTCATAATGGCCGCCCTTTCAAACTGCTCGCCGAGGCCAACGCATGTCCACATTTGAAAATGTCACCATCGTCAAGAAAGCCAACGTCTACTTCGACGGCAAGGTCACCAGCCGCACTGTGCTGTTTGCCGATGGTTCCAAAAAGACCCTCGGTTTCATGCTGCCCGGCGACTACGAGTTCGGCACCGATACCGCCGAGCGCATGGATATCCTCGCGGGCAAGCTGCGAATCAAACTGCCGGGAGATGCAGACTGGTGCGCTGTCAGCGGTGGAGAAGCCTTCGAAGTGCCGGCCAACGCAAAATTTCAATTGCAAATCATCGAAGCCACCGACTACTGCTGCTCCTATTTTTGACGCTCCCCTATCGAGAGCCCCGGCGCAGAGCTCCCGCTAGTTCCAACGGAGTTGTGGTAACCATAATCGTTATACTATAACATCTCAAAATGACCCTCGCCCCTGCCCGCACCGTTAGCCTGATCCAGATCTTTGCCTTGGCGCTGGTGCTATGCGTCGGTCAGTTCGGCGCCCTTCTCCACGCTGAGCAACATCCGTTTCACCAGGCATCCGTCTCCTGCGATGCATTTTTCGCGATGGAAAACGGCACCATGGTGCCACCACCGGTGCTGGTCCCCTCTCTCTCCCCGGCGGCAATCACCGGCGCACTGGGAGCAGCTACCGCAGCCACGCCCTTCTCCGCTCGCCGAGAACCACACCAGAGCCGCGCCCCTCCTCGCTACCTTTCCGTCTGACCCCGTGTTTTGACCACGCGACGGCCCTGGCTGTCGCCTGTAAGGCTGATCGTGCATGGCTGCTAGCCACGCGTTGCCAGCCCCGTATCCTCAGCCATGAGTCGTCAGCTCCGAAAGGATTAGTCAATGAACAGATTTGCCCCCGCGGCCTTTGCCGCACTGGCCGTCGTTGCCAGTTTGCCGCCCGCTTACGGCGCGACCAATGATGCCCAGATAGAAGCGCTCCGCAAGGAAATCCAGCAAGATCTGGAAACGGTAAAACAGCAATACGAAGCCCGCATCAAGGCGCTCGAAGAGCGCTTGCAAAAAGCCGAATCTTCCGCACCGCCAACCGTGGCGACGGCATCAACCCTTGGCATTTCCGGGGCCGCAGGGGCTTTCCAGCTCGGGGTGAACATACTTGGGGTCGGCGGCGGATCCAGTGTCGGCGACTCGGAGCTTGGCAACCTGCAGGCGGGTGGCCACGACCCCAACCGAAACGGATTCACCGTCCAAAACATTGAACTAACAGCGACTGGCGCGGTAGACCCCTACTTCGATGGTCAATTGAGCCTGGTTGCTCTTATCTCGTCTGAAGGCGAAACCGAAGTCGAGCTGGAAGAAGCTTTTCTCCGGACTCGCGCGCTGCCGTGGGGGCTGCAAATCAAGGCCGGCCAGTTCTTTACCGAATTCGGCCGACTGAATTCTCAGCATCCTCATTCCTGGGATTTCGTCGACCAGCCGGTGATCAATTCGCGTCTTTTCGGTGGGGACGGTCTGCGCAGCCAAGGGGTGCGCGTGTCTTGGTTGCTCCCCGCTTCCTGGTATTCCGAACTTTATTTCGGAGCTCAGAATGCCAAGGGAGAAACCGTCCAAAGCTTTCTGTTCGACGAGGCTTCCGAGATCGGCGGCTACACTCTTGCTCCAGGAGGCGGAGCGCGTGGGGCAAACGACCTCCTGTTTAATGCCCGCTGGCTCAACGGCTTCGATCTGACCGATAGCACGAGCGTCAATGCCGGTCTCTCGGCTCTGCGAGGTCCTAACGCAACCGGCTCCGCTACCTCTACCGCCATCTACGGCGCAGACTTGTACGTCAAATGGAAGTCCGTCCTGAATCAGCGGGGCTTTCCGTTCGCGGCGTGGCAGACCGAATTCCTGCGGCGAAACTACGAGGCTGTTGATTCCGTGGGTGTTGGATTGCC
This sequence comes from Porticoccaceae bacterium, assembly GCA_051306415.1. Classification (GTDB taxonomy): domain Bacteria; phylum Pseudomonadota; class Gammaproteobacteria; order Pseudomonadales; family Porticoccaceae; genus CBDDRG01. Next base: position 4,214 of record JBPPNE010000089.1, on the reverse strand, counting down.
CGACACAACCCTCAGAGACCAAGGTTATTACACGCAATTAGTATGGGGTTTCCAGCCGGGCTGGGTAGCCGGGTTACGTTACGAGCATGCTGATGGCAACGATCCGAACGGTAACGCAGCCTCGGATCCTCTTCGCGACGACCGAACGCGTATCTCACCCAATTTAACCTTCTATCCCACCGAATTCAGCAAGATCCGGCTGCAATACAACCGGGATCGTGCCGAGTTCCTGCCGGGCCGAACGGCCGATTCACTCTGGCTTCAATTCGAGATTGGGTTGGGCAGCCATTCTGCCCACAAGTTCTAAGGAGACCGACATCATGTTATGGCTTCGTTGCTTATTCGCTGCTGTTTGTATTGCAGCACCAATGCTGGCGTCCGCGGAATTAAAAGTAGTCACTACCACCAGCGATCTGGCAGCCATCGCGCGCGCCGTTGGCGGCAAATTCGTCGACGCCGAGAGTTTGACCCCCGGGCCCACCGATCCGCACTTCATGGAAGCAAAACCCAGCATGATTCGGCGCGTGGCGTCCGCTGATGTTTTGCTGATAATTGGTGCAGACCTTGAAATTGGGTGGCTTGGCCCGGTACTGGAAACCGCCCGCAATCGAAAGGTGTTGCCGGGCGCTCCAGGGTATGTCGATTTATCTACTTCCGTGCCTTTACTGGATAAATCCTCGGGTCCCGTTAACCGCGCACTGGGTGATGTCCATGCGCTCGGCAACCCGCATTATCCTCGCAATCCGGGCAACGGCATCCTCATAGCCAAGGCGATATCGGAACGCTTCCAGCAGCTCGATCCCGCGCACGCGGACCAGTACCGCCAGAACACGGAGTTTTTCATTCAGGAGCTCAATTCCAGAATCGTGGAATGGAAAAAAAGGCTTGAGCCATTAAGGGGTCAATCGGTAATCACGTATCACAGGTCTTTTAACTATCTCGCCGCTGCCTTCGGATTTCAGATTATCGGCCAGGTCGAACCTATTCCGGGTATTCCTCCAAACGCATCACATGTAGAGCAGTTGATTGGACGCATTCGGACGGAAAAAGCCGGATTGCTGCTCATGGAGGCTTTCTATGAAAGACGCTCGGCGGCCTATCTGGCGGCGCAAACGGGGATAAAGATAGTCATCGTTCCGCACGCGGTAGACGCCGAACCTCAGATAAAAAGCTACTTCGACTTGTTCGATGTCATCGTCGAGCGTTTATCCCTGGCTGGAGGAACTTGAACATGGACTTCGTCCAAATTCTCATGCCCGCACTGGCGCTGATCACACTGATGATCCTGACACACACCTATCTCGGACTGCACGTGTTAGAGCGGGGCATAATTTTCGTCGACCTTGCGGTAGCGCAGGTGGCCGCGCTGGGGATGAGTATCGCGTTTCTCGCCGGTCTCGATGCGCACGGCATGGCAGCCCAGCTTTATGCCATTGCCGCAACGCTTGCGGTTGCCGTTGGGCTTGCTTTTCTACGGCGCGCCCGCGATAAGACAACGCGAGAAGTCGCCATTGGCTGCGTGTATGTGATCGCTACAGCGCTGGCCATTGTGATTTTGAGTAGAACGAATCAAGGAATGGAAGAACTCAAGGGGATGCTCAATGGCAATGTCCTCTGGGTCCGTTGGGAGGAAGTGAGGCTTATGTTTGTAGTTTATTCGATACTGGGCTGCCTGTATTTTCTTCTCCACGAACGGTTCCTGAATTTGTCGACTAATCATGAATCCCAAAAGGGGCATTTTGGATTGGAACTCATGTTCTTCGCGTCTTTTGCCGTGGTAATCACGCTAGCGGTCAATCTGGCGGGTGTATTGCTCGTGTTCGCTGCCCTGATCATTCCGGCATTCACTGCCACTTTTCTGACAGCGACCTTCAAGAAGCGACTGATGCTTGGTTGGCTCTTGGGATGGCTCGGCGCGCTAGGCGGGTTGCTGGTTTCTTACCAGGCGGACTTGCCGACCGGTGCCAGCGTCGTATGTGCCCTCGGTGTGCTGCCTGTCTTCGCGCTGGTTGCACGATACATAAATAAGGGCAAGCTAATCCGAACGCGTGGAGTCGCCTGAGGCGTTATTGGAACGGACTTATTCACTATGGTACGGCAGTAGTGTCCGGTTCATTTGATGCCAGCGCGCTCGCCGGCACCCTGCTGCTGGGTTGGGCCGAGTGGCGCGGTCATCGTCTGGATGATTGCAACGACCGGTGTCGTCGCAAGCCTGTGCTTTGGCGAGCGGGCGCCAAGCCTCTGATGCTTCCGCGCCGGCGCGCGTTTTAGCTACAATGCCAGCCCCTCCGCCAACCGCTGCGAACCGCCAATGGCCCAATACGTTTACACCATGAATCGCGTCGGCAAAATCGTGCCTCCCAAGCGCGAAATTCTGAAAAATATCTCGCTGTCGTTTTTCCCCGGCGCCAAGATCGGCGTGCTCGGCCTGAATGGCTCGGGCAAGTCGACGCTGCTGCGCATCATGGCCGGCGCCGATACGGATATCCTCGGCGAGGCGCGGCCAATGCCCGGCATCAAGATCGGCTACCTGGCGCAGGAGCCTCAGCTCGATCTCGGCAAGGACGTGCGCGGCAACGTCGAGGATGGCGTGCGCGAGGCAGTGGATGCGCTGAGGGAGCTCGACGGCGTGTTCGCCGCCTATGCCGAGCCGGATGCGGATTTCGACAAGCTCGCCAAGCGCCAGGGCGAGCTGGAAGACATCATCCAAGCCTGGGATGCTCACAATCTCGATCACACCCTCGACATCGCCGCCGATGCGCTGCGGCTGCCGCCGTGGGACGCCGCCATCGCCACACTATCGGGCGGTGAGAAGCGTCGGGTTGCTCTATGCCGCCTGCTGCTGTCGCGCCCGGATATGCTGCTGCTCGACGAACCCACCAACCACCTCGATGCCGAATCGGTGTACTGGCTCGAACAGTTCCTGCACAAGTTCGCCGGCACCGTGGTGGCGGTCACCCACGACCGCTATTTCCTCGACAACGTCGCCGGCTGGATTCTCGAACTCGACCGCGGCCAGGGCATTCCCTACGAGGGCAACTACACCACCTGGCTGGAAACCAAGGAACAACGCTTGGAGCTGGAGAAAAAAACCGAAACCGCGCACCTGAAGGCGCTGAAGCAAGAGCTGGAGTGGGTGCGCAAAAGCCCGAAAGCCCGCCAAGCCAAGAGCAAGGCACGGTTACAGCGTTTCGACGAGATGAACAACCAGGAATTCCAGACCCGCAACGAAACCAACGAAATCTACATTCCGCCAGGGCCACGCTTGGGCGACAAGGTCATCGAATTGAACGGCGTCAGCAAAGGCTTCGGCAACCATCTGCTGATGGACAATCTGACTCTGAGCATTCCCAAGGGCGCGGTGGTCGGCATCGTCGGCGGCAACGGCGCCGGCAAATCGACGCTATTTCGCCTGATCTCTGGCCGCGAACAACCCGACAAGGGTAGTATCTCTCTCGGTGAAACCGTCAACCTCGCCTTTGTCGAGCAAAGCCGCGAAAATCTGGACAACAGCAAGACCGTGTGGGAGGCCATCTCCGGCGGCCAGGACATCCTGCGCATCGGCAGCTACGAGGTGAACTCGCGCTCCTATGTCGGCCGCTTCAACTTCAAGGGCGCTGATCAGCAGAAGCGGGTCGGCGATCTCTCCGGTGGCGAGCGCGGCCGCTTGCACCTGGCCAACACGCTGAAACAGGGTGCCAATGTGCTGCTGCTCGACGAACCCTCCAACGATCTGGATATCGAAACCCTGCGCGCGCTGGAAGAGGCCATCGAGGCGTTCCCCGGCAATGTGCTGGTGATCTCCCACGACCGCTGGTTTCTCGACCGCATTGCCACTCATATTCTGGCCTTCGAGGGCAATAGCGAGGTGATGTTTCACGAAGGCAATTTCAGCGAATACCACGAGGATTTACTCCGCCGTAAAGGTGACCAGGCGCAGCCGACGCGGATGAAATACAAGGGACTCAAAAGTTAATGCGTCCATCGCAAAAACCGAGGTGACCCGTCATGGATTCGAATCCGCCGGCCATTGTATCCACCGACATCCCTCACGGCGTTGCCACCATCGAATACGCCGGTTTCTGGCTCCGTGTCGCGGCAGCGCTGATCGACGGGCTGATCCTGTGTGCGCTCGGTGTTGGATTGATGATCTTCGCTTTTTTCTCGTTTATCCCGCTGTCGCTGGGAGGCAGCGCAACCGCACTCATGAGCGG
>JBPPNE010000088.1:0-4102 GCA_051306415.1 Porticoccaceae bacterium | reverse complement strand
GCAGCTTGCAACCCCGCTCAAGACTCAACTGGATCATCGTGCGTTCTTCACAACTCAACTGGTTGTAGTTCTTTTCCATCGCAACACTTTACCTCTCGGAGAGTGTTGCACTTCAGATTTGAGGCCGGCCTCGAAAAATATTCCGCAAGCATTTTATACTCCTCCTCTCTTGGGCTTCTCCTTCTCCAAGCTAGACCAATTGATCTCCAGACTCCATTCTCCGCGAACTCTTTGGTTTTGACGTTGCTGATTCCAGTGAGAATCCCCGCGTCGATCGCCATTTTCGGTAACAAGGTGATTCCAATGCCGTTTGCAACCATCGGCACGATGGTATGCAGACTGGTCGCCTCAAACGATAGGGATACCTGGTGTTGTGTTAACTTACAGGCCGCGAGCGCGTGATCGCGAAGACAATGTCCCTCTTCGAGTAGTAACATTTCATGACCTTTCAAGTCTTTGGTTGTTATTTTATCGAGTTGTTCGAGAGGATGTCCGCTGGGGTAAGCGGCAACAAAGGGGTCTATAAAAAGTTCGTGCGTCGTGACATTGGTCATGTGGTAGGGCAAAGCGAGGAGTATCAAGTCAAGCTCGCCCTGCTGTAGAAGCTTAACCAGGTTTGCTGATAGATCCTCGCGGATCAACAGTTGTAACGCTGGGAATGTACTGCGTAGCGTTGAAAGGACCTGGGGCAGTACAAATGGGGCAATCGTGGGAATTACCCCAAGTCGGATGCGACTGTGGAGGGGTTGGGTCGCAGAATAAGATTCTTCCGTTAAAGCTTCGATTTCGGCCAGTATGCTTAAAGACCGATCTACTACGCGCTTGCCTGCATCGGTTAATAGTACGGATTTGTTGGTGCGCTCCAGCAGTGCTATTCCAAGGGTGTTTTCAAGCTCTTGTATGCCGGCGCTCAGCGTTGATTGGGTGACATGGCAGGTGCTCGCGGCTTTACCGAAATGCATGGCTTCAGCAACGGCGCAGAGGTATTTCAGCTGTTTGAATGTCGGCTTTGCTATCATTGATAAATTCGATTATCACGCCGTAAAAATTTCACTATACCGATTATACGTAAAGAGTTAAGGTTGTGGAGGGTCTGGCAAGCAACCGCAATGCTGACCGTCCACACTGTTATAGAAATAGCTAAATTTACGCGGTCTTACAAAGGAGAATCTCCATGTCACTTAAAGGTACCAAAACCGAAGAAAATCTAAAAGCCGCATTTGCCGGTGAATCTCAAGCTAACCGCCGCTACCTCTACTTCGCCGCCAAGGCTGACGTTGAAGGCTATAACGATGTGGCAGCGGTTTTTCGCTCTACAGCGGAAGGCGAAACTGGCCACGCCCATGGCCACCTGGAATACCTGGAAGAAGTCGGCGACCCAGCGACGGGCTTACCCATCGGTCCTACTGGCAGCAATCTCAAGGCAGCCATTGCCGGTGAAACGCATGAATACACGGATATGTACCCCGGTATGAACAAAATGGCGCGGACGGAAGGCTTTGAAGAGATTGCCGATTGGTTTGAGACGCTGGCAAAAGCTGAGCGGAGCCACGCCAACCGCTTCCAAAAAGCGCTGGACAGCTTGAACGCTTAGTTGAAGCAGATCGAGAAAGCTAGAAAGTGGGCCCCGACTCAAGTGGGGCCCGCGCTTATTCGTAAGAGTGATGGTCCGTCGTATCGCAGGGATTATTCAGTGACTAAAGAAACAGCTATCCGGGAAGGCAGCTTGGAGGCGCCCACGCGCCACCCCATTGACTGGCAATCAGCCGAATTTTGGGATAATGGAGCGCTGAATAAGGAATTGGAGCGCGTTTTCGATATCTGCCACGGGTGTCGTCGCTGCGTTAGTCTGTGCGATGCTTTCCCGACACTTTTTGGCTTGGTTGATGAGTCCGACACACTGGAAGTCGATGGCGTTGACAAGGCGGACTATCAACAGGTGGTTGATCAGTGCTATCTCTGCGACATGTGCTACATGACCAAGTGTCCCTATGTCCCTCCGCATCCGTGGAACGTCGACTTTCCGCACCTGATGCTGAGGGCGAAAGCATTGAAATTCAAGGCAGTCGGCGCTGGGTTTCGAGATAAAGTGCTTTCCAATACGGATGGAGTTGGCCGTCTCGCAACCATCCCTCTGGTCGATATCACGGTGAACGCGCTCAACAAGAATGGCGGCTTCCGAAAAATGTTGGAGTCCACCTTTGGTGTACACAAAAACGCCATAGTGCCCGAATACCACAGTCAAACCTTGCGCAAGCGCGTGCGACCCTTGCGTAAAGACATCGCACCCACAGCGGTACTCAATACGACGGGCAAGGTCGCTCTCTACGCCACCTGCTATGGCAACTACAACAGTCCCAATCTGGGCAAGGATTTCTACTCGGTCTTTCAGCATAACGGGATCCAGATAGAACTGGTGCCGAAGGAGCAGTGCTGTGGTATGCCGAAACTGGAGTTGGGTGACCTCGATTCAGTGATTCGCGCCAAAGAAGCGAATATTCCGGTGTTAGCCCAATTGGTAGATCAAGGCTACGACCTGATTGCGCCGGTTCCCTCTTGCGTGCTGATGTACAAGCAGGAGCTGCCGCTGATGTTTCCGGATGATGAGGCGGTCAGAAAAGTCCAGCGCGCATTCTTCGATCCTTTCGAGTATCTTTTCCAGCGCCACAAGGGAGGACGGCTCAACACCGACTTCAAACTGGGGTTGGGTGATATCAGTTATCACGTTGCTTGTCATTTGCGCGTGCAAAATATCGGTTTGAAAACTCGGGACATATTGAGCCTGATCCCTGGAACGACGGTACACCCCCAGGAGCGCTGTTCTGGACACGATGGTACTTACGCCGTAAAAGTGGAGAGCCATGATCGCGCCGTAAAGATCGCTCGCCCGGTGGTACGCAAGGTTGATCAACTCAAGTCTAATCATTTTGCGAGTGACTGCCCCATGGCGGCGTCACACATCGCTGATCTTACGGAGCGAAAGGAAAAGCCAGAGCATCCCATGTCGTTGCTGCGGATGGCTTATGGCCTTTGATGTTCGTGCGATACCAGGAGCCAAATTGTGAAAAAACTGTCCCGTAACGACTTGTGGTCGCTTGAAGAATACGCCGAGCGCAGGGCGTCATTTCGCGCGGAAGTTATCGCGCACAAGAAAAAGCGCCAAATATCCTTGGGCGGCAATGCTCGCCTCTATTTCGAAGACGCCGTTACCATCAAATATCAAATCCAGGAAATGTTGCGAATCGAGCGGGTTTTCGAGGCCGCGGGCATTCAAGCGGAGTTGGATGCCTATAATCCATTGATCGCCGATGGCTGCAACTGGAAGGCGACCTTCATGTTGGAATTTGAAGATCCCGATGAACGTGCTGTCTGGCTCCAGCGTTTGGTTGGCATTGAGGACCGGGTTTGGGTCCAGGTCGGGGATTCCGACCGGATTTTTGCCATTGCAGATGAAGACATGGAGCGAGGTCGTGCCGATAAAACCGCGTCGGTACATTTTCTCAGGTTCGAGCTCACGCCTGATATGATCGACCGGCTCAAAAAAATAAATGCCGCGCTTACCTTCGGCGTTGACCACCCCAGCTACCTTGTTCCGGCGGTGGTTGTCAGTGGTGAAATCCGTCAGTCCCTGATTTCCGATCTCGACGATGTCAGATCATAGGTCAAAGCGTATCAAGCTTGAGCCATGTGTTCTTTTCGTTCGATTCATTTGGAGAGGAAGTAGCCCAACCACTAGCAGCCCGCCCCCAATGCCTGGATGACTGTCGTGTCTGTTAATTCGGTATTTTATAGTTCTTTGGGGGCGATCGGAGAGAGTCATGCCCAGGTATGCCGATGAACGTCGAGAGGCTGTGGTGGCAAAGCTGTTGCCCCCTCGAAATCTGAGTGTCAGTGAGGTTGCCGCCCAAGCCGGGATTTCGGTGGCGACCGTCTACCAGTGGCGCAAGGAGGCCCGGGAGCAAGGGCGCTGTCGGTAATTTTCAAGATAGTTGTCGCAAAAAACATTACGCAGCCTGGTTAATTTCCTGGGTCTTCTCTCGCTCCGGGTTGAGCCAGACCGTGTCCGGTAGCGACCAGTCGCGGATACCTCCGCTCCAGCGCC
>JBPPNE010000087.1:0-4672 GCA_051306415.1 Porticoccaceae bacterium | reverse complement strand
ATGTCGCCGAGACCGGGCGTAAACACAGCAGTGGCACCAGTGGCAAGGTCCCGGCGGCGCCCCCACCAGGTCCGCCAATCATTGCCATCGCCGACGATCACCGCATCCGCGAGCAGAAGCGTGGCCGCCTCGCCCATCGCAAGTACCCAACTGAAGGGATTTCTCTCGAAGCGCCCCAGCAGAAACATCGCCAGCAACGTACGTGCGTGCGTGCAGTCAGCATCCGCGGTCATCGGCCAATCGATGAACTCGGCGGCACTCAGGCTAGCGGGCTGACGGCCAAGCGCCCGCAGTATGTTCATCAGTAGCTGAACCCGATCCGCGCTGGGCGCCCGCCCGCGCGGCACAGAGTCGAGAACCAACAATGCGGGCACCGGTTGCCAGCAGGCAAGGCGTAGATCGCGCAGGCTGTCGACGGCCAGGATCGGCTCCGCCGGCCGTGATGGCGGGGCTTTGCGGACATCCACGGTGGACGTTCTGACCACCCTATCCATCGGTGGCGCCTGGCCGCGAATATCGCGCGGCGATGGCGCTTCCTCCGATGGTTCGAGTAGCGGGCTATGGCCGCTACCCGCATCATCCACGCTCGCCACGGACGGCGACGCCGCTGCCCGCAGCCGGTAGGTGACGACGCCCAGCGTGGCGAGGTACCAGGCGCGCAGTTCGCTGGCCAATTGACCTCCCTACACTCCGGCTAACTGCGGGTGCAGGCGATCCGGGTTCGCCATCAGATTGAGCGCATTCAAATACGCCTTGGCGCTCGCCACCAGGATATCGGTATCGGCGCCCTGGCCATTGACGATGCGACCACTCTTTTCGAGCCGGACGGTAACTTCGCCCTGGGAGTCGGTGCCCGTGGTAATCGCATTGACCGAGTACAGCTTGAGGGTGGCGTTACTGTGCACCAGCTTTTCGATGGCCAGAAAGATCGCATCGACCGGACCGTCACCGTCCGCCTCCACCGTGTGATCCTGGCCATGGCAGCGCAGACTCAGTTGGGCGTGCGGCGGCCGGCCGGTCCGCGACGACACATCCATCGTCACCAGCGAGTAATTCTCCTCAGCTTCACCCAATTGAACTTCCGACACCAGCGCCTGTAAATCTTCGTCGTAGATCTCGCGCTTCTTGTCGGCGAGTTCCTTGAAGCGAACGAAGGCGCGGTTCAGATCGGCCTTGTTATCGAAGGGAATGCCGAGTTCTTCCAAGCGGGCGGAGAAGGCGGCGCGACCGGAAAGCTTGCCGAGCACCAGGCGATTGGTGTTCCAGCCGACATCCTGCGCGCGCATGATCTCGTAGGTCTCGCGATACTTCAGTACACCATCCTGATGAATACCCGATTCGTGTGCAAAGGCATTCGCGCCGACGATGGCTTTATTCGGCTGCACCGGAAAACCAGTGATCGTGGACACCAGTCGCGAGATGGGCACGATCTGGGTGGTATCGATGCGGGTCTGCACCGGATACACATCCTTGCGGGTGCGCAGCGCCATGACGATCTCTTCGAGGGAGGCGTTACCCGCCCGCTCGCCAAGGCCGTTGATCGTGCATTCCACCTGACGCGCGCCGTGCATCACCGCCGACAGCGAATTGGCCACCGCCAAACCGAGGTCGTTGTGGCAGTGCACGGAAAAGATCGCTTTATCCGCATTGGGCACCGCCGCCATGACCCGGCCGATCATCGCTCCGTACTGTCCCGGCTCGCCATAGCCAACGGTGTCGGGAATGTTGATGGTGCGCGCACCCGCATTGATAACCGCCTCGGTTACCCGGCACATGAAATCGAACTCGGTGCGGCTGCCATCCTCCAGGGAAAACTCGACGTCGCTGACCAGATTGCGCGCCAGCTTGACCGCGCCGATCGCCTGCTCCAGCACCTGCTCCGGCGACATCTGGAGCTTGTACTCCATATGAATGGGCGAGGTCGCAATGAAGGTGTGGATGCGCGGCGAGCTGGCGTTGCGCAGCGCCTCGCCGGCGCGCTCGATATCGGTGTGAATGGTACGCGCGAGGCTGCACACGATGCAGTCCTTGATGGTATCGGCGATGCTCTTGACTGCCTCGAAGTCACCCTGACTGGACACCGCAAAGCCGGCTTCGATGACATCAACACGCAGCTTTTCGAGCGCTTTGGCGATGCGGAGTTTTTCTTCCTTGGTCATCGCCGCGCCGGGGCTCTGCTCGCCATCGCGCAAGGTGGTATCAAAAATAATCAAACGGTCACTGCTCACGGCAACTCTCCTGCTGGCCTCGCTCGCGAGGCCTTGAATTTGGACGGATTATCCCCGCAATGGGGGGTGTTGTAACCACCTCGCGGGCGAGGTGGGCGTAAATCAAGGGGATGAGTTCGAACGTATTCTGCCCCTCAGGGCAGCAGAAGCAGCAGGCGGGCAGCAGCGCGCAGCGCCTGGCGGCGACGGGCTGGGGACAACGGAGGGGCAATGTGTTGCATGGCTGATCGGGTGGCTTCCCGGAAGATGGTGGTATTCAAGCAGATAACGGCGCGGTTGCCAACCCGGGAAGTTGCCCCACCCCGACACCCGCGACAAACAAATACTATATATCAAGGCTCCAACTCTCCGGAGGTCGGTATAGCTCCGACTTTTGGATCTCGTTTCCGTACCCGAGGTCGGGCAGCACTCGTTCAAAAACGCGATATAGATCGTCGCTCATACGCGGATCAAAAACGATCCGTTTGACCATCGCATTGAGATCGATGGCGAAAGAATATGAATCGCGATCTTCGCTTGGTCCGACATACAGAAGTCGAACTTCTTTTTCATGGACAAATGCTTCTCTTTTCCACAATCGAAGCTCAGCAATCACAGCCCAACATGGGCTATCAGGGTTCAGTCGTTCTGAAATCCCTGCGAAGGCAGATTGAATCTTGCGTAAGCAATCGTACTGAACTTTACCGATGAAACAATGCTGGCCTTCTGCGGGAGCATCACTTCTTTTCAGCGCGTCAATGAGAAGTCGCGGTGTCGTCGTTATTTTTACGCCACGCTTGTCCGGCGAATAGATGCGCCACATTGCATCTGTCTCTACATTCCACGTCCAGCATTGGCCAAAAACTGGTCGCCTGATCTTCGCGATCTTCTCGTCAAGCTCTCTTATGTCCTCGGCGGCTTCTAGCCCATCGCCCATGATCGGATACCGGTTTCCGATCCAAGCTGCGTCAAGCAAATTCTCGAATGGATCGTCCCATTTTCGGGGGTGAACTATTGTGAGGCGGCCTGTGCGAACCAGTTCCAATAGTCGATCAACCCCGATTATCCGGTATATGTGGTTATCGAGCTCATCGTCTGTCAGCCGAAAGCGCTGACCAAGTTGCGTTGCATCCTCAGCCTTCACGTCGCGCGCTCCTTCCATCTCGTGCCCCCTAAAATACTTTAGTCGTGTGGAAGGCCACAAGCACGAGTAGCCCAGGTGGACAAATGGATCAAATTTTTGTTTCGCGAGAGGAATCCATATACGAGGCCGTAGAAATGCCCCGCTTTATCATGAACCGATCAACCGATGTGCCCGACCAAGCGATGAAACGAGCGGAACCGCGGACTGGACGGGGTTAACTGCTCAGAAGCGGTAGTCTGGCCCGAATTGTTCTATGAGCCCAGTTACACAAAATGCTGCACACCCTCGCTTGAGGATTGGGGTAGCATCAAGGCAACGCAAACAGGCGGTATGATCGAACCGTCGGGGCGCTTGCACCGGGCAAGCCTCGCCCATTAAACCAGGGAAGACACATGCACGCATTGATCCGCATGGCCATCACCGCGCTGGCTATGACCTTAGCTTGGGGGACGCACGCCAAGTCGGCAATCGAAGTATTCGAGGCCGTTTCCAGAAGCGTGGTGGTTGTCCAGGGGGAGGACGCGACGGGCAAGCTGCTAAGCCTGGGCAGCGGCGTGGTGATCATGAACGGGGTGGTCGCCACCAACTGCCATGTCACCAACAAGGCGGCGCGGTTAAAGGTGATCTATCAAGACAAGGCGTACCCTGCGATCGCCCGACACACGGATGGGGATCGGGATGTGTGCTCCCTGACAGTGGAGGGAATGAAGGCCCCCGTGGCCACCCTCGGCTATACCAACACCCTCAAGGTGGGTCAGCGGGTCTATGCCATCGGCGCGCCGGAGGGACTGGAACTCACCTTGTCCGAAGGCATTGTCTCCAGCCTGCGCGAGGTGACGGGTGGCCGTTATATCCAGACTACCGCGCCCATTTCTCCGGGTTCGAGCGGCGGTGGTCTGTTTGACGAGGACGGACGACTCCTCGGTCTGCCGACGTTCTATCTTGCCGAGGGCCAGCAGCTCAACTTCGCAGTGCCGGTGGAGTGGGTGCGCGAACTACCGGGGCGCCACACTGCCCTAACCCCGGCTGCGGACTCGGAACTCGATTGGCTCAACCGGGCCGTCGTGCTGGAAACAAAGAAAGACTGGCAAGGCCTGGTACGGCACGCGCTAGGCTGGACAAAAGCTCGGCCGCGAGATGCCAGTGCCTGGTACGTCCTGGGGATCGCTTACGGACAAGTCAGGCAGCCCGCCAAGGAGATCGAGGCTTATCAGCAGGCGCTGCGGATTGACTCGCAGCATGTCGATGCCTGGTACAACTTGGGGAACGCTTACGCAGACGCCGGGCAGCCGGCCAAGGCGATCGAAGCCTATCAGCGGGC
>JBPPNE010000086.1:0-8662 GCA_051306415.1 Porticoccaceae bacterium | reverse complement strand
TCGATCACCGCCACCTGCATGCCGAGGCAGATGCCGAGGTAGGGAATGTTCTGCTCGCGGGCATGGCGCACTGCCTTGATCTTGCCCTCGACGCCGCGCTCGCCGAAGCCGCCAGGCACCAGGATGCCGTCGCAGTCGTCGAGCAACGAAAAATCATCCATCAGATCTTCGGAGTCGACGTAGCGCACATTGACCTGGGCTAGATTGTGGACGCCCGCGTGCTCCAGTGCCTCGGTGAGGGACTTGTAGGCATCCAGCAGCTCCATGTACTTGCCGACCATGGCGATGTTGACCGCAGCCGTGGCATTGCGCTGGTTTTCGACCACGCGATCCCACTGGCTGAGGTCCGCCGCCGGGCAATCGAGGTGAAATTTCTCCACCACGATGTCGTCCAGTCTCCATTCGTGCAGATGGCGAGGGATGGTGTAAATGCTCTCCATGTCCATCAGCGGCACGACGGCGCGCTCTTCGACGCTGGTGAATAGCGCGATTTTTTTCCGCGAGCTGTCGTCGATGGCGACCTCGGAGCGACAGATCAGCACATCGGGTTGCAGGCCGATGGAGCGCAACTCCTTGACCGAGTGCTGCGTTGGCTTGGTCTTGGTCTCCCCGGCGGTGGCGATGTAGGGCACCAGCGTCAGATGGATCAGCAGCGAGCGGTGGGAGCCCAGCTCGACGCGGAGCTGGCGAATTGCCTCCAGAAACGGCTGCGATTCAATATCGCCAACGGTGCCGCCGATCTCCACCAGCGCGATATCGGCACCGGCGCCACCCTCAAGAATGCGGCGCTTGATCTCGTCGGTGACATGGGGAATCACCTGCACGGTGCCGCCCAGATATTCGCCACGCCGCTCGCGCCGCAGAATGGTCTCGTAGATCTGGCCAGTGGTGAAATTGTTGGCCTTGGTCATCCGCGAGTTCAAAAACCGCTCGTAGTGGCCGAGGTCGAGGTCGGTTTCAGCGCCGTCTTCGGTGACGAATACCTCGCCATGCTGAAAGGGACTCATGGTGCCGGGATCGACGTTGAGGTAGGGATCCAGCTTCAGCACGGTGACCTTCAGCCCCCGCGCCTCCAGCACGGCCCCCAGGGACGCGGCGGCGATGCCCTTGCCAAGCGAGGAAACGACGCCACCGGTGACAAAAATGAATCGAGTCATGTGAGCCCTTGCGCGATGCGGGTCGCCAGGGATACAGGCCCACAAAGCCGCCCCTGGTCGGTCGATTTAAGGGCGGTGAACCGTCCTGAAGATGGGAAATCAGACTACCAGAAAGCGGACCCCTGCTCAATCAAGCTCGCGCTGGCCGGCCGCGAGAAATACTCGCGCGCGATGAGCCTGACATGACCGACAGTGCACGACTCGCTCAGCGGTCACCCGCCACCAAATCGTGTCGGCGTCTCGTGCTCACGCATCACTGCGCGAGATTCGCGGGTCCGGTGATTGTCGTCTACACTCCAGTGCCCAACGGGTCGCAGGCGGGGGCGGCACCATGACCGGCGATAACAACAAAGCGACTTTCCATGAGGTTCATGCCAAGGAACGCGCGGCCATCCGCCGCCCCATGGCGATAGCGCTGTCGATAATGAAAGCCGGCCCCAGACCGGACTGGCGTTATCCGGCGGCGGTATTCGCAGCGCGACCTTCAATCTCGGTATCCTGCAGGCGCTCACCGAACTCAAGCTACTGCGCGAACTCGACTACCTGTCGAGCGTTTCCGGAGATGGCTACATCGCCGGCTGGCTTTCCTCCCTCATCCACCGCAAATGCGACAGCAAGGCGGAAGCGACGGAGGAGCTGCTCAAAACCCGCAAAATTAGCCTTCCGTCTTGACTTGCTGCACGTTGGGTTGTATTAAAGTTGCGGCGCGGTAGCCGGCAAAAAATAACAGGAGCAAGGCGATGAAGACTTCAGCATTGATAGCCGCATTTGGCCTGACCCTGATTACCACCTGCGCCGGGTTTGCCGCCGAACCTTCATCCACTTCCCCTACCACCGATGCTGACACCACCGTGGGCACCGCCGTCCAGCCGATGTCAGCGGCACCCAACGGCAATAGCTTCACCGCCGGGGAGGCGGGCTTGACGCCGAGTGCGCGCGCCGGCCGGGAAATCTGGTTCAAGGCCACCGCCGGCAACGAGCGCTTTCACACCTACACCTTTCAGCAACGCGTCGGCGTGCTGATCGACTGGTACCGGGTGCTGCGCGGCGACCAGCGCGAACAGCGCTTCGCGACCTGGGGGCTCATCAACGATCCCGATTGCTGCACCCCCGGCAGTCCCGGCTGCCCGGCCAAAAACATGGACGAGACCTTCGGTTTTGACTGGTGCCCCGGCGATGAGGCCCTGCTCAATTTTGTCGGCAAACCGGGTTATCGCGATCCGGCCTGCGACTTCGTGGAAGCCTCCGCCGACGCCAATGATCCAAAGGGGCACCAGGCGGGCCGCGAGGATTCCTGCAATCTGGCTTTTGGCACTTCCACCGGCGCGCTCGGGTTTCGCAAATTCCCCAACCCGAAG
The DNA here is from genome assembly GCA_051306415.1 of Porticoccaceae bacterium. Classification (GTDB taxonomy): domain Bacteria; phylum Pseudomonadota; class Gammaproteobacteria; order Pseudomonadales; family Porticoccaceae; genus CBDDRG01. Next base: position 6,147 of record JBPPNE010000086.1, on the reverse strand, counting down.
TTTGATCCCGCCGCCTGGGCAAAGCTGAACGCCGGCACCGCGACCTGGGCCGGTTACGACGGCAAACTGAGCGACGATCCGCGCCGCGCCGACGCCAATCTGAGCCACCTTGGCGATGGCTCCATCGAACCGCCGTTTCGCATCGGCATGGCCTGCGGCGCCTGCCACATCACGTTCAATCCGGTCAAACCGCCGGTGAATCCGGCGCACCCGCAGTGGGACAACATCCTCGGCCTGATCGGCAACCAATACATTCGCATCTCCGAGATCATCGTCTCCGGCATGCCCGCCAACACGCTGGAGTGGCAGGTGTTTGCCCACGCTCGCCCCGGCACCTCCGATACCTCGGCGATTCCGACCGATCAGGTGAATAACTCCGGCACCATCAACGCGCTCACCAACTCCGCGCAGCGGCCAGTGCATGCCGATACCCATGTCCTGCGCTGGCACAAGACCGACACCTGCGCCGTCGGCGCCAACCCGCGCGAGTGCTGGTGCGAGCCGGACAAACCGGGCAAGTGCTGGCAGCGCAAGCTCGAAACGGAAACCGTGCACAACATCCTCAAGGGCGGCGAGGATTCCACCGGTGCCCTGGGCGCCATTCAGCGGGTCTATTTCAACATCGGCTCCTGTGCCGAAACCTGCTGGCTGAACCATCTGACCGATCTGCGCCAGCTTGATCCGACCGCGCGCAATTTCGGCCAAACCCCCTTCGACATCGGCCAGTGCCGCCGCGACTGCCCGAATTTTCGCGCCATCGAAGACCGCCTGCCCAATATCTTCGATTTCTTTCTATCGCCTGAAGGCCATGCCACCGATTTGCTGACGGCCCGCGCCAACGCACTATCGCCACCGACATCGCCACCGACATCGCCACCAATATCGCCCGCGCCCGCCAATTACGAGCGGGATGATCTTGTCGCCGAGCTCGAACAGGGCTTCGGCAACGGTGCCGTCAGTCGCGGTCGCACGGTATTCGCCGCCAACTGCGCTCGTTGCCATTCCAGCAACAAACCGCCGTTTGAGGCGGTCGACTTTCAGGCCTTGGATGCGAAAACCGGGCTGCGCGCCGACTGGCTGGGCAATGACCTGCCGACCCCGGTGGCGGAAATCGGCACCGAGCGCTGTCGGGCACTGCATTCAAACCATTTGCGCGGCCACATCTGGGAGGAGTTTGGATCGGAGAATTACCGGGCACGCGCGGCAGACGCCAACATCGCCGAGCCCAACGATGGCGGTCGCGGCTACTATCGCAACGTCTCACTGGTCAACCTGTGGGCCCACGCTCCCTTCATGCACAACAACTCGGTGGGGCCGGAGCTCTGTGGCTGGGGCGGCAGTGGCGAGTACGAATTCTATCGCCCGAGTTACGTCGATGCGACCAAACCCGGCAAGCCGCTATTGCCCGCCGAACAACGCCCCGCGTGCTGGCAATACGACCCCAGCGTGGAGGGGCGTTTCAAACTCTATGTCGCCTCGATGGGTGAGTTGCTGAACCCAGGCCAACGCATTGCCAAGGCGACCAAGCTCGATCAGGATATCGTCCTCGATATTGGCCCACGCCTGTGGGATGGCAAGGAAGAGAAGAAAGTCGTCGGCTTCACCGTGCGCATCCCCGCCGGCGCCACCGCGGGCAATGTTGGCAACTTCCAGCACAAGGCGCTCATCGTCGATCTGATCGAGGCCAAGCTGCACCCCGCGCAACTGGAAACGCGCCTGACCGCGCGCGTGGGTGCCGACAATGCCCGCAAACTGACGGCCGAACTAAAAACTATCGGCAGCGAGATCGTCAGCGATCCGGGCAGGCTGGTCGATGCGATCAAGGCGGCGCGCGAGCGACTGCCGCTGTTGTGGGAGCTGTATTCGTCCTGCACCACGGATATCGAGAACGCCGGCCACCGCTTCGGCGAAGACTTGTCGCCCGCCGACAAGAGCGCACTCATCGCCTTCCTCGCCACGCTGTAAGGAGAACCACCATGCGCACGATGCCCCTGCTTCTCCTCGCCGCCGCGTTGTCGCTGTCCGGCTGCGACCGCGTCAAGTCCTGGTTTGCGGATCAGCCCGATATCCGCTATGCGCCCGCCGGCGAGAACTACGCCGAGAAACCCGATTTCGCCCAGATCGAATACGACTATCCGATCGCGGCGACGGAGCTCGCAAAAATCACCCCCGACTATCTGGCGACGCTGACCCAGGAGCAGATCGACCAGCTCTATGCCCGGCTGCCCGCGGGGCCGATACCCGACGGGCCGTTTGACGGCAGCATCATTCTGCCCAAGGGCGGCAGCGGCAAGCTGCGCGTCGCCGAGATCCTTGGCGGCCTCAAGGGGCTTGCCGCGCAGTTCAAGGGCAAGAAGCTTGAAATCGTCGGCGAGACGCTGTGGAAGGGCAAGGTGTTCTACCGTGACCAGAAGCTGCTGCGCAATCGCATCGAGGATCTCACCATCCTGCGGCCGATTCTGGACAAGGGCGAACTGGCCAAAATCGACGTCGCCGGCAAGGACGCCTGGCTGCTGTTCCCGGCCAAACTGTATTGCGGACAGAGCCTGCTCGACTCCCGTCGCGAGTCGATCATCATCGACTATGCATTTACCGACGAGATCGCCGGCTACCGCGAGATTCCGGATTTCCTCGCCGGTCGCAACGGCCTGCGAGTGCGCGATGAAATCCGCATGGTCCGCCCCGGTCTCTACCTCGGCCGCGCCTATCTGGATCGCGCGTTCGGGCTGAACTTCGTGCTCGAGAACCAAGCGATCGCGGCAGCGGAGAATGAGGAATTTCTCGCCGGGAACAGCACCGTAACCAGCGTCAACGAATGCTGGCAGGGTGCGCAGCCACGGGTCGTCACCCGACCCTAGCGAGCCGTCAGCGGCCAGGCCGGCTATGCGAGCAGGGATACGCGGAGGCTTGATGATCTTGCTGTCGGTATGGATTGCCAACTCACCCGCCGGCGCCAGCGACCTGCCGCCGGCGGGTGCCTCCAGCTTTGACCTGCTGGTGGGCGAGGGGCCAGTGCCCTATCCGCTATCCGCGCTGATGGCGCGCATCCGCGCGCAACTGGACGCCTCCAACGATGGTTTCTCGCCGCTCAAAACCACGCTGATCCCACTCGGGCGCTCGTTGCAACGCGCGGCGGCGCCGGATTTTTTCCGCTTCCCGCGCGTGGTAGCGGCGGTCGATGGGACGTCCCGGGCGGGCTATGCGCCGCTGCAGGATCGCCTGTTTTTCGGCTACAACGAGCGCGCCGGCGTGCTCGAAGTCATCAGCTACAACGAAGCCGCCGGGCGCTTTGAATTCCAGGTCGTGCGCGATTACCGCGCCGGCGCGCAGCCCCGACTCTATTACGCCCGCCGTGCGCTGTGTCTCGCCTGCCACCAGAACGCGGCGCCGATTTTCGCCCGTCCACTGTGGGACGAAACCCCGGCCAACCCTGCCATCGCCGCGCGCCTGAAAGTCACCGGGCGCGATTACTACGGCATCGCGCTCAGCGGCACCGACGTCGCCTATCTGATCGACGCCGCGGTTGAACGGGCCGGTCTGTTCCCGCTCTGGCAACAGGTCTGGCGCGAGGCCTGTGACGCTGAGTGTCGCACCCAATGGCTGGATGCCGCATTGCGCTATGCACTGTCCGGCAGTCTGCCGGACGCAAGTCTGTTGCAATTGACTGCGTTGGAAGCTCGCTGGGATAGCGTCTGGCCGCAGGGTCTGCCGATTCCCAATGCCAGCATTCCCAACCGCGATCCGTTGCAGCCGGTCGTCGAAACCGCCACGGCGCCCGCTGACGCCCCGCCAACGGCGGCGGCCGAACTCGCCCAGTTGGCGCCCGTCCCCGTACGCTTCGAGCCGCTCAACCCGCGGCCGCCGCGCGAGCATTGGGCGCAACCTGACAACGCCCGCCTGGTCGCGGGGCTCGCCGGACTGCTGAGCAGCAGCGACGTCGCCGCCCTCGACCGCGCACTCACCCAAGACACCAACGCGCCGGCGCAAAATTACGAGCTGCCCTGCCGCTTCACCGCCAAGCCGGCGCGACTGGTATTTGAGTGTGCCGGCTCCGCTATCGAAGTCGCCGGCGTCATCGACGCCCCTGGCGACAGCGGCCGCGTCGATCGCTTGCGCGTGGATCAGGTATCCGCCGCCACCGGCCTGACGCTGTCGGGGCGTCCGACCGCAGCCGGCGTTTTCGACTTCACGCCAGCGCGCCATGCCGCTTCGGCGCGCCTGCCCGACGGCCGCCGCTGGGCGCGGCTACGGCTGCGCGGCCGAATAGCCGATTGGCCGCGACGCCCCACCACAATACCCACCGATGTGCTCCGCACCGACGGCAGCGCACAGATCACGCTGATCGCCGACTATGCGGTGGCGCGCGCGGCCGTGGCGCGATTGCCAGTGCTGACCGCCGAGATTTTCGACGGTAGCCGCGCCCTTGCCGAACTGCGGCAACAGCTTGGCTTCGCCGCCCTACGAACGCGGTCCGTGCGCTCGCCGCCAGCGCAGCTTGAACCGGTCGCAGAACCCGAGCTCGCGGGCCGCGCCGCGCAATTCCACCGCCACTGCGGCGAGTGTCACAACAGCAATGGCAACGTCCCGCCCAATTTTTTGCACGGCGACGCCGCCACCGTCGAGGCGCGTCTCGACCATTGCGCCGAGCGCATTTTCTATCGCTTGAGCCAATGGCGCCTGAACGCATCGCAGCGCCGCAAAACGCCGATGCCGCCGGTGTCCGCACTCGCGGCGCAGGGCAGTGATGCGGCAATCTGGGCCGCGTCTGCCACCCTTGCCCATCTTGTTGATGACGCCGGTCAACGCCTGCGCGCGCAGGGCAAGGAAGTGGATTCCGTGCTGGCAATTCCCTTCGACACGCTGCGGCCGTGCCTGCCGGCTCCCGCCGCGGGCCGCGCGGTCGCGCCGTCGCTCACTCCCATTCCCACTGCCCACTGAGGCCCCACCATGAGGACGCGTTCGTTTTTCTGCTCCAGCCGGTTCTGGCTGGGCCTGCTGATCCTGCTGTTCGCCGCCATCGCGATCTACGCGGTGAATCGCTTTGGCCGCGATGAACCCGTGGTTTACGCCGACCCGATCGAGCACTTCAAGTACGGCTCCACCGGCGGCGACCGGGTAATGGGCTTCCCGAAAAAAGTATTTCTGGCGCTACCCGAAATCTGCCCGCAATACCTGCCTGGCAAAGGCTATACGTCACTGGGTCTGATCTACGAGCCCGGTCACGACCTGCCCGTAGGCATGAGCCAACGCCGGCATCTCGGCATTGATCGCACCTTTGTGAACTGTGCGGTGTGCCACACCTCCACCGTGCGGGTAAGCCCGGAGGCGCAACCCCTGCTGGTCGCGGGCATGGGTGCCAACCTCTTCGACATGATGGGGTTCGAGAAATTTTTCTATCAGTGCACGCGGGATGTGAAGTTCAGCGCCGACACCCTGATTCCAGTGATTGAGGCCCAGTCCGGCAAACTATCCCTGCTTGATCACTATCTGGTCTACCCGGTCGCCATCGCGCTGATGCGCGATCGGGTAAATACGCTGATGTACCGGCTGCGCTTCTTCCACAATCAACCGGCCTGGGGGCCGGGCCGGGTCGATACCTTCAATTCTGCCAAGGCCGTGTTCAATTTCAGTTTTGAAGACCTGCCGAAGCAGGAACTGCTGGGTACGGCGGATTTTCCCACCATCTGGAACCAAGCCAAGAAGGCCGGCATGCACTTGCACTGGGATGGCAACAACGACCGCGTCGAGGAGCGCAACCTGAACGCCGCCTTCGGCACCGGTACCACGCCGACGACGCTGGATCACGCGGCGATGGCGCGCACCCAGGCCTGGAACGCCACCGCGACGCCACCGGAGTTTGGCCAGTATTTCCCCATTGACGCCGCCAAGGCCCAGCGCGGCGCGGCGATCTATCAGGAAACCTGCACCGCCTGCCACGGCGCCAGCGGCAGCGATTTCTCCGGCGCCTATGTCGGCAAGGTCACGCCGTTGCGCCGCATCGGTACCGACCCCGCCCGTCTGCAATCCTTCACCCCGGCACTGGCCGCGAGTCTGGGCACACCCTATGCCGGTACGCCGTACAAATTCAGCCACTTCCGCAAGACCTGGGGTTACGCCAACGCGCCGCTGGACGGCCTGTGGCTGCGC